>CAJWFU010000029.1:0-11390 GCA_913031315.1 uncultured Phycisphaerae bacterium
CTGGGCGTGAACGGCGTCTGCATGATCGCCCACGGCTCGGCCGTGGGACGAACGATTTCGAACGCCATCGTGCGAGGTCGTGAGTTCGTGCTCAGCGGAGTGAATGACGCCATCACCACGGCGCTCGCAGACGTCGGACAGACCGTTCGCGAAGTATCCACCGAAGAAGTCCGCTCCTCATGAAGATCCCTCAACTTCCGGCTCCCCGTGGTGTTCGCATCGCGGGCACTGGCTCATTCACTCCGGACGCCATCCTCAGCAACGAGGATCTGTCGAAGATGGTCGACACCAGCGATGAATGGATCGTCCAGAGGACGGGAATCCATCGCCGGCACATCTGCGAGCCCAACAGCGAGGGCACCTTTTCGATGGCCAACAAGGCCCTCGAACGAGCCATCGAAGACGCGGGCATCGACCCGTCGACCATCGACATGATCATCGTCGGCACGGTCACATCCGAAATGACCTGCCCCTCGACGGCGGCCCGACTCACGGCAGCCTGCGGCGCCACGCCCGCAGGCGCCTTCGATGTCTCCGCCGCGTGCTGCGGCTTCATGTACTCGATGAACCTCGGCGAGTCGCTGATCCGGGTCGGCCGAGCCAACCGCGTCGCGGTGCTCGGCGTCGATCACATGACGTCACTGATGGACTACGACGATCGATCCTGCTCGATCCTCTTCGGCGATGCCGCCGGAGCGGCGATTCTCGAAGCAGTCGATGATCCGAACCGAGGCTCGATCCACCAGACCATGCACGCCGACGGCCGCGGCTGGGGAGCGCTCTACATCCCTCGCAAGTCCGGCGACATCGCGGAAAACGACACCGAAGAGGGAATTCGACTCGGTTGCCTGCGGATGAACGGCCGCGAGGTCTACAAGTTCGCGGTCACCAAGTTCCAGCGGGCGATCTCGTCCGCCCTCGAGGCGACCGGACTCGAACCGGACGACGTGGGGATCTACATCTGCCACCAGTCCAACCTCCGGATCATCGAAAGCGCGGTCGAAAAACTCGGACTTCCCGAAGATCGCGTCTACATCAACATCAACGAGTACGGCAACACTTCCGCGGGCTCGGTCGGCCTCTGTCTCGATGAAGTCAGAAAGAAGAAGCTGGTCGACGAGTCCAAGCCGATGCTCATGGTGGCCTTCGGCGGCGGCATGACCTGGTCGAGCTCCGTCTGGAACTGGTAGTCCGTTCCTGAGCGGCTGAATCGCGGCCACGGAGGGACCAGCTCGGCCCCCGATTCGCGAGACACCTCTCAACCTCCATCACCTCCGGGAATCTCAGTTCATGCAGAAGCCTCGAGTCGTCATTCTCTGCCCTGGCCAGGGTGCTCAGAGCGTGGGCATGGGCCGATCCTGGATCGATGCCCACACCGCATCCGCTCAGACCTTCGCGGCCGCCGACGAAGTCGTCGACCTCGGGGATCTCGGAACGCTCACGAATCTCTGCTTCAACGGCCCTGCGGAAATTCTGAACCGCACTGACGTGAGCCAGCCGGCCCTTTTCACCGCCGCGGTCGCGTCCTACCAGGGCCTGCTGGACGGATGGGGCGGGGCCGAGGTCGAAGCCACGCTGGGGCTCTCCCTCGGTGAATACACCGCCCTCCATCTCGCTGGTGCCTTCGGCTTCAAGGATGGGTTGCGGCTCGTCGCCACTCGCGGCCGATTGATGCAGGAGGCGGCCGAGGCATCCCAGGGCGGCATGGTCGCCTTGGTCGGGGCGGATGAGGCCCAGGCCGACCAGGTCTGCGACCTGGCCCGAGGAGACGACGTCCTGGTCCCGGCGAACTTCAATGCCCGAGGCCAGATCGTGATCTCCGGGAGTGCTTCAGCCTGTGACCGAGCGGCCGAGGCGGCCGCCGACGTCGGGGTCCGCGCGAGCCGGCTTTCGGTCGCCGGAGCCTTCCACAGCCCCCTGATGGCCCCTGCGGCGGAAGGAATGGCCAAAGCCTTGGAAGAGGTCGAATTCCAGCCTTTGAACACGGTGGTCTATTCCAATGTGACCGGAAAGCCCCACGAACCAAACAATCCGCAACTTCTGAAGCAGAGGTTGATCGAACAGCTCACCAGCCCGGTACGATGGGCTGAGGACTGTTCCGCGCTCGCCGCCACCCTGAGCGAGCTCCCGGAAGAAGACCGTCCTTCCGTCCATGAACTGGCCCCGGGCAAGGTGCTCAAGGGCCTTTATCGCCGAATCGACAAGACCGTGGAGGTCACCAGCCATGACCAACCGGATTCCTCGCCCGTCTCGTGATCTCGTTTTCCGGGGCCTTGCCTGCCTTGCGGTCGGAGGCTCCATCGCCTTCGCCTCGGGCTGCGGCCAGGAAGAAGAGGTCGTCGCCCAGGCCCCCGCTCCGCGGAAGGCTCCCCCGCCCCCGCCGCCCCCGGCACCGCCGAAAGCCGAGTCGATCGACTCGCTGATGCAGCGACTGCAGATCGACCCCCGCGTTTCACTCCCCGAGGATGAGGCGCCCGACACCACCGATCAGCGGATCGCCGTTCTTCGATTCTTCGACGGTTTCGCCCGCGGAGATGCCTCTCGGCTCGACGGTCTCATGAGCGGAGCCGACGCGCTCCTGCTCGAACGGATGGTCGATTCGGGCAGCTTCGAGGCCGCCACCACCGACATCATGGCCGTGAAGGTCCAGACCGGCCAGGACCTGATGGGCAACGACTGCGCCCTCGCGGTGTTCATGATGGCCAACGGCGACTTCGAAGCCCAGCTCTGGTCCTTCGAAGTGAACGGTGACCCTGCCGGGGATGGTGCCACCTTCGACGCCCTGCCCTCGCCTCCGAACATCTTCGAGCGATTGAGCGGCGACGATTGGATCGCCGCCTGGATGGCCGTTCTCGCTCAGGAACTCGCTCGGGCCGAAGAGCCGGATGAAATCGTCGAATTCTCGACCACCGATCTCAGCGAAGACTCGACCACGGGTTCTCCCCGAGGAAACGCCCCCATCGGTCCCGGTGGCGGTGCTCCCGGACGGAAGAGGCCTACCGGCCCTCCCGTCGATCCGAACCCTCAAGGGCCGGGCGGCCCGATCGGTCGCTGACTCGAACGCCAAGAATTGTGATTCAACGCCCCCGATCATCCGCATGATCGGGGGCGTTTTTCCTACTTTGCGCTGACAACAATCCCCCACGGACCCAAACAAGCGGGATTCCACCGGTTCACGACGAGGATGACCTGTCCGAACCCCAACGGACCGCCACGCACTCTGTACAATTCCGCCCCCCACCGGAGTCGTCTCTCCGGCCAGCAAGTGGAGCTTTCTCATCGACCATCGTTTTGCCATCGTCACCGGCGCCAGCCGTGGCATCGGACGAGCCATCGCGACCCGCCTCGCCGCCGACGGACATCACGTCATGGCCGTGGCCCGCTCGGCTGAACCGCTCGCGTCACTCGTTGAAGAGATCACAGACGCCGGTGGTTCGGCGGAATTCAAAACCTGTGACGTCGGCGACGGCAACGCTCTGGGGGAACTGGTCGAGGAGATTTCAGAGACCCACGGACGCCTCGATGTCCTGGTCAACAATGCCGGAATCACCCGGGATGGCCTGATCCTGAGGATGTCCGACGAAGATTTCGACCAGGTCATCTCCGTGAACCTCCGCTCGATCTTCACCGCCTGCCGCGCTGCAGCCAGGCCCATGATGAAGGGCCGATTTGGACGAATCATCAACGTCGGCTCGGTGAGCGGAATCGCTGGCAATGCCGGCCAGGCGAACTATGCGGCCGCCAAAGCGGGCCTGATCGGCTTTACGAAGTCGATTGCGAAGGAACTTGGAGCCAAGGGCGTGACGGCGAACGTGGTCGCTCCGGGCTTCATTCGAACCGATATGACCGAAGGCATCGTGGCCGGACACGAAGCAGAGATGTCCAAGCGAATCTCCGTCCGCCGCCTGGGAGAGCCGGAAGACATCTCATCCGCCGTCGGCTATCTGGCTTCCGAGTCAGCTGGCTACATCACCGGGCAGGTCCTGGTGGTGGACGGGGGCCTCGTAATCTGATCTGATTGGACCTCAGTCCCGACCTCGTAATGAGGCCGAGGCCGGGGTGACACGTCTGGGGGGCCCCGCTCCCCTTGCATCCCATGTATATTTCACGCTCGCGACCTTCAAAGGCGAGGGCGCCAGGAGACCGAACCGTGACCGAAGCCGAGATCGAAACCAAGGTGATCGACATCGTGGCCGAGCAGATGGGCGTTGATCGCGCCGAAATCAGCCGGACCACCAGCTTCACGAACGACTTGAACGCCGACAGTCTTGACACTGTCGAGTTGGTCATGGAGTTCGAGGATGAGTTCGACACGTCCATTCCCGACGAAAACGCCGAGAAGATCCAGACGGTCGGCGAAGCGATCGAATTCATCAAGGCCAACCTCAACAAGAGCTGATGAAGATCGGCGGCGACCTCGGGTCGCCGCCGGATCTTCGATTGAAACCTCGCCTCAAGCGGGGTGGATCCCCTGTAGCCCATGCGAACCATCACCCTCCGCCGCGTCGTGATCACCGGACTCGGCGCCATTACCGACCTTGGCAAAGACGCCGCCACCACCTGGGATGGAATGGTGTCCGGACGCTCGGGCGTCGGCCCCATCACGGCGTTCGAACAGAACGACGAGTGGACGGTGCGGTTCGCCGGCGAAATCTCGGATTTCGACCCGTCCCACTGCGTCGATCACCGAGAGGCCAAGCGAATGGATCGAGCATGCTTGCTCGGTCTGGTGGCCGCCGAAGAAGCAGCGATCGACTCGGGCATTGATTTCACCACCGGCGACCATGGCCGCCGAGGCGTGGCGATCGGCTCGGGAATCGGTGGAATCATCACCATCGAACAGGGCTACGAAAAGCTGCTCCGAACGGGGCCGCGGAAGATCAATCCGTTCACCGTCCCCAAGTTGATGGTCAATGCGTGTGCCGGCAATGTGTCGATCCGGCACAAGCTTCAGGGAGCCAACATCGCGACCGCCACGGCGTGCGCCACCGGTGGCCACTCCATTGGAGCGGCGTTCCAGATGATCCAGCGAGGTGATGCCGACGTCATGCTCGCCGGTGGAACGGAAGCCGCGGTCAGCTCGCTCTGCATCGGTGCCTTCTCCACCATGAAGGCCCTCTCGACCCGAAATGATGCTCCCCAGCAAGCCTCTCGCCCCTTTGATCGGGATCGGGACGGATTCGTGCTGGCCGAGGGTGCGGCGGTCGTGGTGCTCGAGGATCTCGAACACGCCAAGGCTCGGGGCGCCAACATCCTGGCGGAAATGGTGGGCTATGCATCCAGTGGTGACGCCCACCACATCGCCGCTCCGGACGAAACCGGACTCGGTGCCCGCAACGCCATGACCTGGGCACTTCGGGATGCGGAACTCGCGCCGGACCAGATCGGCTACATCAACGCCCACGGCACTTCCACGCCGCTTGGTGACGCCGCGGAAGTCAACGCGGTCAAGGCGGTCTTCGGCGAGCACGCCAACACCCTCGCCATGAGCAGCACCAAATCGATGACCGGACACGCCCTCGGCGCCGCCGGCGGCATCGAGAGCATCGCGGTCATCAGAGCCCTCCAGACGGGCATCCTGCCCCCCACCATCAATCTGGATGCTCCGGACGAAGACTTCAAGCTGGACTTCGTGGCCAACGAAGCAAAGGAAAGGTCGCTCGACTACGCGATCAACAACTCCTTCGGTTTCGGCGGCCACAATGTCAGCCTGATCTTCGGTCGCTACCGCGGCGACTGAACCAGGCCCCGACTCGAGTCACCCCCTGATTCGCGGCTGGCCCTGAAGCCCACCACATCCCCGATCCGATCCGAAACCAACTGGCCAGAGCTGATGTTCTGGCCGCTGGCTCGGATTTTCCGATTTTTTACGGCCCGATACCGCGATCTTGAGCCATCCGGCGGCTGGGAGGCGGGGAATTCCGCCGGACTTCCGAGCAGGTCCGACGTTCCGGGGATCCTCCCCCGGGGCCCGAAAATAAAAAGTCGGGGCCGTGACCCCAACCGTTCGGCCGACTCTGGATCTCCGGAGGCCCGTGAGCCGATGACACAAGCAAGGTGATCGCCGATCACCCATAGGATCCGCCTCCTCGGGCGTGGTGCACCGAATGACTGCAGAACTCAACTCCATTCTCTCCCTCGAAGTCCCGCTGATCGTCGAGGTCGCGCAACGCCGCATGGCCCTGGCCGAAGCGGTCAACCTGGTCCACGGGGCCATCATCGAGTTCCCGCAGGCCAGCGACGGCGAACTCCGCGTTCTGGTGAACAACAAGGTGGTCGGGGCCGGAACGGCCGTGAAGGTGGGAGAGAATTTCGGGGTCCGAATCTCCCGAGTCGGTGACGTGGCCGCCCGGGTCCAGGCCATGGGCTCCTGAACTCCCACCCCTCGTCTTCGTATTCCGAGAACCGCCAAAACCAGGACCGGGACCGCGTCGTCTGACGCGATCCCGGCGGTTCATCGATCTTCTGAGACCTCGAAGCCCGGACTCACTCGCGATTCATCATCGACGAGAGGTAGAAGATGAGCTTGAGGGCTTCCAAGTAGATCCAGGCGATCGTCACGATCAGCCCGAACGCCACGTACCACTCGGCTTCCTTGGGAGCCCCCGACGCGACGAGCTCCTCCGCCCGCCGGAAGTCGATGATCAGCCAGAGCGACGCCAGCCCCAGGAGGAAGACCGTCATGCCCAGCCCGATCAGCGCCGGCGTTCCACCACCGGCCGCGTTGCCGAGGTTGAACAGCATCGTGTCGACCCCGAAGAACGAAAGCACGAAGGAAAGCAGCGCTGCGACCATGACCCCGACGGTGGCGACCATCAGCACCCGCTGGAACATCGGGCCACCCTTGAGAATGCCGGCCCGGTAGAGAAAGAGCATGGAGAACAGACACCCGATCGTGACCACGAACGCCTGGAGGGCGATCCCGCCGGTGACCGCGATACCTTGGGCCGCCAGCATTCTCTCCAGCATCATCGCGATGCCGCCGAGCAGAAGTCCCTGGGCGATCGAATAGACGACCCCGAGATTCCGGGCCATCCGGGCACTGCCTCGCATCAGGAAGAACGCGCCGAGGGTGACGACGAGATTCACGATCAGGAGGGGCATCAAGAGCCCCGGTCGGGCTTCGATCAAGGCGTACCCACCGCAGCCTGAAGCCGCGAGAATCGTCGCGAAAATGCCGGTCTTGTTCACGATCCCCGAGATCGAAGCGGTCTCGGTCGCCGTCTTGTCGCTCCACCAGTCCGCTCCATCCATGGTGGCGGAACTGAAGGCGGGATTACTCGATTGCAGCGTGCTCACGGTTCAAGGACTCCGGTGGTTGAGCGAGGTTCGGCCGATCGGCCCGTTCGGGGCAGGGTAGCAACTGACAGCCCCGGACGAACCTTGGGAAGTCTGGTCAGAGAATTTCTGCCGCGATCGAAGCCAACTCGCTTCGTTCGGTTCGTTCGAGGGTGACATGCCCGGCGATCGGATGAGCCTTCATCCGCTCGATCACGTAGCTCAGTCCATTGCTCGAGGAGTCGAGATATGGACTGTCGATCTGCCCGATGTCGCCGCAGAGCACGATCTTGGTGCCTTCCCCCACGCGGCTGACGATGGTGCGGACCTCGTGGGGCGAAAGATTCTGGGCCTCGTCCACGATGATGAACTGATGGGGGATCGACCGCCCCCGAATGTAGGTGATGGGCTCGAGGACCACCCGCCCCGTCGCCAGCAACTGGTCGAGCCGCTGTTCCGCCGTCCGACTCTCCGCATCGTTGAACTGGTTGCCTCGCGTGGACAGGAGGTACGCCAGATTGTCGAAGATCGGCTGCATCCACATCGCGAGTTTCTCATCCTTGTCACCGGGGAGGTACCCGATGTCCCGTCCAAGGGGCATGATCGGACGAGCGGTGAGCAATTTGTCGTACCGCTCCTCCTTGATGACCTTCTGCAGCCCGCAAGCGAGGGCCAGCAGTGTCTTGCCGCTTCCCGCGGGGCCGATCATGGTCAGCAACTTGACGTCGTCGTCCAGAAGCAGGTCCAAAGCCATCTTCTGCTGAAGGTTGCGGGCCATCACACCCTGGACCGGCTTGCGGGGACCGGTCACGGGAATCACATGGCCGGTGTCCGCGAGGAGCCTCGCCAAACCGGTATGGGATGGATCGTTTTCATCCACCAACATCATGAACAGATTGGGAAGCAGGGCCGGATTCTCGATCTTCGAACCATCGGGGGTGGTCGCGGGATGTCCTTCAAGCCGTTCGACCTGGATCTGACGTTCGTCGTAGAGGTCGTCGATGAGTCCACCGGGGACGATCATCTGAATCCAGCCCGCGTGGAGCCAGTCGGCATCCACGCGGTCATGCTCGAAATCCTCGGCCGGAATGTCGAGGGCGTCGCACTTGACCCGGGCGTTGATGTCCTTCGAGATGAAGACCGTGCGAAGTCCCGCTTCATGGAGTTCGTGAGCCACGCCGAGAATCCGGTTGTCCGCGATGTCGAGATCGAGGGAGAAATTCCGTTCGCGATCGCAGCGATGAATGCGAACCGACCCCCCGTTCTCGTTCCAGGCCACCCCCTCGAAGAGTCGTCCCTTCGAACGAAGGTGGTCCAGATCGCGAATGACCTGCCGGGAGTTCCGCCCCGTTTCGTCGTTGTTCTTCTTGAAGCCGTCGAGCTCCTCGATCACCGTCAGCGGAATCACCACCTCGTGCTCCGCGAATTTGAAGATCGAGCCCGGATTGTGAAGCAGGACGTTGGTATCCAGCACGAAGTGGGTTCGATCTCGATCGGACCCCGTCTTCGCATTCGGCGAGATGTCCACCGATTGATCGATGGTCGTGGAATCGTTGGTGTCCGCCGACTCTTCTTCCGCGTGGCTCAAGACGAAGTCTCCCATACTGGCGTCGAGCGGAACGGGTCGGGGGGCCGGGGTCCATCCCGACCATGCCGTCTCCCGACGCATCGGAGACTAGTCACGCTGAAGCCCCGTGTCGCCTCGGAAACACCAAGAAGGCCACGAGAGTTCCGGCGAGACGACTGATCGGACCACAGGTTTCCCGAGGACCGGATCGTTCGAGTCGAATACGCTCCCGCCTATGCCGGAAATCTCCAATGTCGGGGCCCTCGTGGCCGCCATCGATGCCATCGCCCCTCCCGAGTTCGCGGAACCCTGGGACAACACCGGACTCCTCCTGGGTCTTTCGGAAGACCCGGTATCCCGGGTGATGCTCTGCATCGATCTCACCGACGCGGTGGCGGATGAAGCGATTCGACGTGAAGTCGATGCCATCGTCGCCTACCACCCCCCGATATTCGCTCCGCGAACCTCACTGACCGACGCCGATCCCGGCGGCGCGCGACTGCTTGGCCTGGCGCGGGCCGGAATCGCCGTTCACTCACCTCACACCGCGGCGGATGCCGCGATCGGTGGCGTGAACGACTGGCTGCTCGAGCGACTGGGCGGGGTCAAGGGAACCGCCATTCGAACGGCCCGAAGCATCCGTCCCAACGAACGGTTCAAGATCGTGACCTTCACCCCTCCGGAAGCCGCAGAGTCCATTCGATGCGCCATCTCCGCCGCCGGCGGCGGAAGAATCGGCGACTACGACCAATGTTCGACCACCATCGATATTTCGGCGACCTTCCGTGGCGGCGAAGGAACGAATCCCGTGGTGGGAACCGCCGGACATCTGGAACGGGTCGCTGAAGTCCGCCTGGAAGTGGTCTGCGGAGCCTCCTGCCTCAATGACGCGCTGGCCGCAGTGCGCCGAGTGCACCCGTACGAAGAACCACCGATCGAAGTGCACGGACTCGAGCCCCAGCCGGTTCCCGGGGTCGGAACCGGCCGCCTCGGTCACCTCGAACCGGGCGCGACCACGGTGGCACTCATCGATCGTCTGCGGTCGGGCCTCGGCTCGGATCGTTTCACGTTTCACGATGCCAGCTCCCGTCGGCGCCACCGGCTCGTCGGCCTGTGTGCCGGAAGCGGCGGTGAACTCATCGACGACGCCATCGATCAGGGTTGCACGGTCTTCGTCACCGGAGAGCTCAAGCACCACGACGTGCTGGCCGCCGCGAGTCGCGGCTGTGCCGTGATCCTGGCCGGACACACCAATACCGAGCGTGGCTGGCTCAAGGTCCTTCGCAAGCGACTTGGAAAGGCACTCCCCGACGTCGTCTTCGACCTGAGTCGTACGGATGCGGATCCACTCCGCACCGGCTGATCTCCGGCCCCGGCTTCGAATCAGCGGTCTTCGTCGGGGGATGAATCCGGCCCCTGACCGGCCCGGGTCGGACGGTCCATGCCGAACCACAACCAATGCAATGCCCCGACGAAATCGTCCACGATCACCAGGATCGCGGGGAGGAGCAGCAGGGTCAGCACGGTCGCGCTGGCCAGGCCCCAGGTGATCGAAATCGCCATCGGCACGAGGAATCTCGCCTGGAAACTCGGTTCCAGCATGAGCGGCGTGAGTCCCAGGATCGTGGTCGTGGTGGTGAGAACGATGGGTCGAAGCCTCCTCTTTCCCGCTTCGACCAGCGCCGGCTCCAGGAGCATCCCAGCCCGGCGATTCAAGTTGAAGAATTCGACCAGGATCAGCGAGTTGTTCACCACCACGCCCGCAAGGGCGACCACGCCGATCAGACTCAGGAACGTGAGCTGGAAACCAAGGACCCAGTGACCCCACACCACGCCGATCAGGGAGAACGGAATCGCGAGCATGACCGCGAACGGCTGCAGATAGCTGCCGAACAGCCAGGCGAGGATCACGTAGATCATCACGCAGGCCGCACCCATCGCCACGGGAAGCGAACTGAACGCATCGTAGACGTCCTGTTGTCGGCCACCGGAGTTCAGTTGCACTCCGGGATGTGCGTCTCGGATCTCTTCGATCCCCCCGGCCATCGCCGCGACCACCGACTCCGGACTGATGAAGGCGTCCACCTCGGCGGTGACCGTGACGGCCCGGCTTCGATCGATCCGCCGAATCGTGGAACTCGCTTCCGCTTCTTCCAGAGTCGCGATCTCCGCCAGCGGGATCGAGCGGCCGTCACGAGTGGTGATCCACATCTCCTCGATGTCGCCCACCGAACGCCGCGTCTTCGCGTCGAAGACCACTCGGACGTCGATGTCCTCGCGGTCGGCGCTGAAGACGTGCGCCTCGATTCCGTAGACCGCGCCTCGCACCTGGCGAGCCACCTCCCGCACGTCGATCCCCAATGAGGCGGCCGAGGGCACCAGCGAGATTCGAAGCTCGCGCTGACCGGGCTCGTCATCATCCACGATGTCGTACACGCCTTCGTAGGAGGCCAGCAGATCCTTCACGTCGGCCACCGTCGCGTCGACGGACGGAACGTCGTCGCCCGCGATCTCGAAGGTGATCGAAGCCCCTCCCGGTCCCCCG
>CAJWFU010000030.1:0-11265 GCA_913031315.1 uncultured Phycisphaerae bacterium
GATTGATTCGCGGCATGGTGCCGGGTCAGGTCCGGTACTCGCTGGTCTGCAACGAGCAGGGAGGGTGCCTGGACGACGTCCTGGTCTACTGCTTCGCCGACGACGACTACCTGGTGGTCTGCAACGGCGCCAATCGGACCCGGATCCTCGAGCATTTCGAGCAGGTGAAAGCCGATGAAAGTCTCGAATTCAAGCTTGACGACCAGACCCTCTCGACCTGCATGGTCGCCATCCAGGGGCCGAAGGTCATGGATCTGATCGGTGGGGTCTCCCGCGAGATTCCGACCCTGAAGCGATACCGATTCACGGTCAAGAACGTGCTCGTGATGAAGATCATCGTGAGTCGGACGGGGTACACCGGAGAGGACGGCGTGGAAGTGATCCTGGGGGCGAAGTTCGCTCGGCAGGCCCTGGGAATGCTCCTCAAGGATGTCGGTGGTGAAGGTGGAGTGGTTCGACCGGCTGGCCTGGGGGCTCGAGACAGCCTTCGGATGGAGGCTGGCATGCCGCTCTACGGCCATGAACTCGACGATCAGACCGATCCCATTTCCGCCGGGCTCAACTTCGCCGTGAAGGTCGACAAGGGTGAATCAGATCCCCAGGAGGGACGGTTCATCGGACAGGACGCCCTGCAGAAGATCGCCTCGGACGGCCCGGCCCGCAAACTTGTTGGATTGACCCTCGAGGGGCGAAGAAGCCCCCGTCAGGGGATGGAAGTGAGGCATGGGGGCGAGGCCGTCGGCCAGGTGACCAGCGGTTGCCCCAGTCCGACCCTTGGTCACCCCATCGCGATGGCCTACGTTCCCACCGCGTTGGCGGTGGCGGGCACCGAAGTCGAGATCGATCTTGGTGGCGGTTCGCCGGCCACGGTGATTGATCTTCCGTTCTACAAGCGGCCCTGAGCCTGCTTCGACCTTTCTTTGCCGGCCTGACGCCCGGCCGGATGAAAAAAAGAAAACGAGCCCGTCTCCGAGGAGACGGGCTCGTTTCATGTTCAGGGGGTGGAACCCACCGGCCTCAGCCGGTCGAGGCTCGTCGGCCGCGTCCGATTCGGACGGGGGAGGCGTTGGGCGCGTCCGGCAGTGGTCGAGCGAAACGTCCCGGACGGTCATCGAGCATCTGGGTCTGGAGTCGACGAAGCGCTTCCATCTCGATTTGACGAACCCGCTCGCGGGTGAGGCCGACTTCGAGGCCGATCTCCTTGAGGGTGAGCGGCGGCTGACCCTCGAGTCCGAAACGCAGGCGAATGACTCGGGCGTCCCGTTCGTCGATCGATTCGAGCAGGCGAAGAATCATGTCGAAATCCTCGCGACGCTCCACCGAAAATTCGGGCTGGGCATTGCGCGAGTCGGCGCAGAGTTCGGCGAAGTCCGCCGCCTCGCCATCCCGCCCCGCGGGAGCCTGATTGCTCGAGGAAACCGCCTTCATGGCACGCCGGATGGCATGAACCTTCCGGAGTGGTACTTCCAGAGCTTCGCCCATCTCTTCATTGTTCGGCGAGCGGCCGAGATCCTCGGTCAGGCGAGCGGCGGCATGCCGCCACTTCCCGATGAGATCGACCATGTACGCCGGAATATGAATCGGCTGCGAAGCGTTGACCAGCATCCGCTTGATGGATTGCTTGATCCACCAGGACCCATACGTACTGAAGCGAGCGCCCTGTGCGGGATCAAATCCCTCGACGGCACGAATCAGGCCGATGTTGCCTTCCTCGATGAGATCGAGCAGCGGCAGGCCGCGATTGGAGTAGTTCTTTGCAATAGCGATCACCAGCCGAAGATTCGACCGGATCATCCGGTCCTTCGACTCGGGGCAGCCGTCATTGACGATCAACCAACCGAGTTCCCGCTCTTCTCGTGGATTGAGAAGTGGTATCCCGTTGATTTCGCGCAAATACAACTGCAGCTCTGACTGTACGGCACTTCTAGACATAGTCCCTTAACCTCTTTCAATCGGACACACTCCATGTCCGACCAACCTCCAAAACGATTTCAAGGGGGAGCACCCCTGAACCGGTAGACCTTGATGATCGGTGAGCCCTCCCAGACTCACTGACCTTGGTCGTGTCCCTCCCAGGACCCCCGAAGTATAGAGGTCTCGGTTCTGGACTCAAGGCCCAATTCGCAGGAAGATGATCGTGATGTCGTGGTCGTCTCCTTCTGTGGGTTCCGATGGAGGCGGAAAACCCGTTTCCTACTCCCTGAAAGGGGCTTCGGCTCCACCATGCACCAATCTGCAACGCGTCAAGAACTTTTGGCCAATAGACGCTTCTCGGGTGCCACCCCCAGCCGGAAGACTCGGCATCGCACGCACGATCGTTACCATTGCCCGGTCCGCGAACCCGTCATCACCCCGTGAGGAGCTTCGTTTTGCACGGCGATCTGACTTTGATCCTTGGTGAGTGGGTTTTCGATCCGGAACGGCTCAATGTTCGATTTCTCGAACTCGAAGACGATCGAACCGTGATTCAGGTCCGGGTGGAGCTTGGAATCCTCCAAATGGAGCGGGATGGTCGGCCGGATGGAGGTGAGGATCGGTTGGAGATGGTGGAGGCCAGGCTCCTCGCGGAGCCGGATCTGCAGATCGACGCGGAACTGGCGGCCGCGTTGCGGACCGAGGCGGTCCAGATCCATCAGCGATACGTCGCGCTTCTCTCGCTCGAGGCCTATGAATTGGTGGTTCGAGACACGACTCGCAATCTGCGGGTCTTCGAGTTGTGTCGTGAGAAGGCAACCGAGGCCACGGATCGCGGGGTTCTGGATCAGTTTCGACCCCAGGTCTTGGCGACCCGAGCGAGGGCTGCCGCCCTTGCCGCCCTTCGAGAAGATCAAGTTGGAGAGGCAAGGCGGATTCTGGACGCAGCGGTTGCCGATATTCGAGCGGATCTGGGGGAGGGGGTCGAGGAGCCGGCCGAGATCGCGATGCTCGAGGGCATGCGAGACGTTCTTCAGCCGCAATTGCCTTCCAGCGAGCGATACGAACTCGAACGTCGCCTGCAGGCTGCCCTCTCCGCCGAGAACTACGAGTTGGCCGCCATTCTTCGCGACGAGCTCAGGCAGCTCCCCTGACTATCGGGTGGCGGTGGTGGATTCCGGCCGGAAGGCCGATCTGCCGACTCGCGGGTCGATGTCATGAGTCGAACCGAGGACCGGGGTGGAATCAGTCTCCGACCCGTCGCCGGGCTTCCGCGATCACCGGCCGGAGGGCATTGATTCGACGTTCGAAATCAGGCCCGCCAAGGTCGGCGAATTCCTTCCGAATACGTTCGATGCGGGTTTCAATCCGATCGAGATTTCGTCCGAGAGACACCAGGATCTCGAGTTGTTCGATTTCCGAACGCCACCACCAGATGGAGCCTCGCCCGGTTCCCTTGGCGATTCTTCGGAGGTCGGTCACGGCCCTTCCGGCATCTTCGGTGGAGGGCGGCTTGCGAGTGCGTCCCATCGAATCCAGCCGGCCGCCGAGCAGCACCGCTCGAAGGTGGATCGCTTCCATCGCCGAGGGACGTTCGGCGATGATCGCGTCGGCCAGGCGGAGGGCGGTCGCCCGATCGCCGGAGGCGGCCAGGAGCCAACCGAGTCGAACCCCGGTGTTCGGATCAGCAGTAGCGTTTGCAATCACCCGATCAAGGTCGATTGGATTGGTCCGAAGCGCCGACTGGGCCCGATTGCGGGCGTCTTCTCGATCGTTGCGATCGATGGCGGCGAGGATGGCATCCGTCGCCTGCGCGAGCAGTCGGCCGGTGATCTGGCTGGAAGCGTCGGGTTCGACGCGAGCCAGTGCGGCCAGCAATTGATTGGCTTCCTCCGTCCGCCCGGCATTTCGCAGGGAAACGGTGGCGATCCGCACGGCATCGATTCGAAGTGATTCCGGAAGGATGGTGGGATCGACGTACCGGGCCGCGATTTCCGCGGCGGAACTTGATCTTCCGAGGCCTTCCAAAGCCTGGATTCGCATCAGGTCGGCTTCGACCCGGAGGGCGACCCGGACGTCTTCGGAGATCAATGAGTCGATGCCGTCGAGACGGGCGAGGGTTCGGGTCAGCCCGCTGTTCTGCTTCATCCTTCGCATGGTCTCGAAATCGAGTTGAAGATCACGAATCGTGGCTTCGACCAGCAGGGGAGAGGTCGCGGGAATCGATTCGTAGGCGGCTCGAGCGGTGGCAATGTCGCCCCGAGTTCCGGCGCGTCGGCCTTGGGCGATGAGCCAGGAATCCCGGTCCGGATGATCGGGCAGCGATTTCAGCATCCGGGTGGAGATGTCATCCGCGATCGCGGCATCTCCGCTGGAATCAGCCAATCGTACGGCGAGACTCGCGGCGGTCGACGCCTTGGGATGTGATGGAAGCGTCTCCACCATGGACGCGATCGAATCACGAGCGGTCACGGCATCGCCATTCCGCATGGCGATGGTCGCGCCGTCAAGCAGGGCTTCGGCCCGGATGGTCGGGATCGGTGACGACATGGCCCGGGCGAGCAGGGATTCGACCTCGGGTCGGTTTCCGGCCCCAGGATCCGTGGACGCAAGCACCGGCGCCAGTCGTCCAAGGGCCGCAAGAGGGGGGAGCTTCGAGGAGGCTTCATCTTCGGGGGCCGATGCCGCCACCATGGCTGCCAGGGCTCGAAGAAGTCGGACGCGGTCGGCGGCATCGAGGCTTCGAGCCGAGATCATGGAGCGTCGGGTCGCGTCACTCGCCGCGGTCAGGCTCTCACCCGCCTCCAATCGCGAACGAAGTTGGATGCCGCCGAGCAGCAGCCGGTCACCCGCGGGGCGTGCATCGGCCAGGAGCCGTTCGGAGGCTCGAACCCGGGTGGGCGCATCGAGGCCGCGTCCTCGCGTCTGGTCATCAAGGATGGCGCCGATCAACGCGAATTCCATGGCGTCGATGCCCTGTGGCTGGGAGCCCGCGCGAATTTGAAACTCTCGGGCCGCATCGGTCGCGGAAGGATCCGCGGCCAGCGTGGCGGCGGCGACGATCAAAAGCGTCGGGCCATCGATCTTGCTGGTCTGGTTGGGGGCGTCTGCCAGTTCGCGTCGGTACGCGGCAAGTCGGTCGCTCCAGTCCTCGGGGGCGATGATGCCGGCTCTTTCACGAAGCAGACGGGCGGTGGCACCGATCACCGACGCTCGAGCCTGCAGTCGTTCCTTGGCCGGGGCGTCGGAGACCAGCATGTCGGTGAAGGTGGCGGAAGCCAGGGCATCCGCCCGGTTCGCGGCTTCCACCGCTCGGGTGGTCATCGCGGGCTCGGCGGTGGCCCACCAGAGACGGGTTCGGACGCGGGGGGGCAGGTCAAGTCGCAGGGCGGCGGCCGCGGCATCGAGCCTTGCCTCGCTGCGGTCGACTTCGTCCCGGGCGGCGGCGATGGCGGCATCTTCGGTCGCCCGTCGAGCGAGATCCGGTCCATCGCCCGCGGCCTGCAGGACGGGCTTCGAAGTCGTACCGGCGGGAATCGCCGCGATCGCGGGAGAGACTCCGGTGATCAGCAAGGCGGTGATGGCCGCGAGATTCCGGGTCCGGTTTCGCAGCACGGTGAGGTTCATGGCGGTTGGACGCATGTGGTTGATCTTCATCTCTCGAACCTGTGGATGGGGTGGGGCCGCGGTCGTCGTTGGCGACGGGTCGCGACGGCTCAGCCGCCGGACTCGTCGAAGCCGACGGTTTCGTAGCCGGCGGAGACCGCCGCATTGAAGACTTCGACCGCATCTCCCCAGGCGACGGCGGCGCCGGGGCGAACCTTGATCGGAGCATCGATTTCGATGAGTCCGCCACGGTCGGCGCGTTGTCGTTGCAGGAAGGGGGTGAGTTGGTCGAGGCTCGCCGGTCCGCTCCACGGACCGGGCACCGAAATCCGACCTCCGCCCAGCACCTGGATGATGATCGGGTCGTCATCGAGTTCAAGCGGATCGATCGGGGCGCTGCCTCGTCGTTCCGGGAGGTCCATGCGATAGGACTGTTCGCCCATGGCGAAACTCGTGCCGACGATGAAGTAGATGAGAAGTTGGAACACCACGTCGATCATCGAGGTGAGGTTCAGTTCCGCGCTGGCGGGATCGGGTAGCCGTCTTCGACGAGCCATCAGGCGTCTCCCGCTTCTTCGATTTGAATCACGAGGTTCACTCGAACGCCTTCCCGGCGTCCGGCGAGACCACCCGCTCGAGCGAGGGCGTCCATGACCGGCTCCACCACGTCGTACCGGAGTCGACGATCGGCGCGGAGGTTGACCTGAAGCTCGGGAATCGACTCCAGGCGGCCGGCCACGGTGCTGGCAAGCTTTCCGAGGCCGGTCGGATCGAGGGTGTAGACCTGCTGGTCGAACATCGCGCCCACCGGCCGACCCTCTTCATCGGCCGGGACATTGACCACGATTCTCGGGGCTTCGGGCGCCGGGTTCGCGGCCGGGTTGATCGGCGAAGGGAGTTCGAGCGGCACCTGTTCCACACTGGTGATCCGCGAAACGAGGATGAAGAAGACCACGAGGAGAAACGTCATGTCGATCATCGGCGTGAGGTTCGCACCGGTCTTCACCGGTCGGCCGACTCCAAGTCCGGAGGCGACGCTCACGAGTCGCCCTCCTCGTCCTCCTCGGTCTCGGCCGCGGGACGCTTCCGTTCCTCTTCCGGCTTCGACGAACGGCGGGCGCCGCTGCGGGCGGCCTCGGACTTCCGCTTGTCACCGCCGGTCTTCTCCCGGCTGGCGGGCTTCGGGCGGAATCGCTCGACCAGGGTCTCGGCTTCGGAAACCGCTTCGGCGAGCGTGGCGTCGAGCCGGCCTCGCAGCACCGCGTACCCGGAGAGGGCGGGGATCGCGACGATCAGTCCCCAGAACGTCGTGACCAGGGCGGTGCCGATGCCGCCGGCGAGCAGCACGGGATCGGCATTGCCACCGGTCGAGACGATCGATTGGAACGCCAGGATCATGCCGTAGACGGTTCCGAAGAGGCCGAGCATCGGGCTGACCTGTCCGATCACGTTGAGAATCTCGACCCGGCGAACTCGGTTCGCCAGGACTTCGGTGGCCGCGACTTCGAGGCCGGCCTCCATCGCCACGTGACCACCGGGAGCTCGCTCGAGCGCGGCTTTCAGCATGCTGGAGAAGTCGCTTTCGGATCCGGGCTCGCTCAGCATGCTGAGTGCTTCGCGGAATCGGCCGTTGGCGAGGTATTCGGCGGCTCGTTTCACCACCGCCTGGGGTACGATCCGTTCGGGCTTGAAGGCGAAGGCGAGCTGGCCGATGAGGCCGATGCTCGCGACGCTGGTGGCCATCAGGGTCCAGATCACGAGGCTTCCCAACCACTCGATGCTCTTGGCGCCCGAGGCATCCGTGCTGTAGGAGATGAAGAAAGCCTCGGCGAAGCTCGTGGCCTCCGCGTTTTCCTGAGCCAGGGCGGTGGAGGCAAGGCCTCCGACCACGATCAGGGTCGTGATCATCTGGCGGCGAAGGCGTGGATTGCTGGACTGGAGGGTGGACACGCGTCAGATCTCCGATGTTCCGAATGGTCGGAATCACGATTGATGGTCGCGGCAGGGCGACCGGGGATTCAGTCGAGGCCGAGTGATTCGCGGTCGATGAACGCGAAACCGCTGTCTGAGCGGTCGCCGTCGACACCGTGTCGATCGGCAATTTCTCGCAGTGTTCCGAGGGGGTCCTCGTCGAGAAGCTGGATGCAGCGGATCAGCGCGTCGCGGCGACCGGAACCGTCGCGAGGGTTCAGTTCATCGAGCAGGCCGAAGAGGCTTTCGCGGTCGATCTCGTACTCACCGGCCCCCGTGATGTCGGTGCTCACCACGTAGATGACCTGGGGGTCGAGATTGAAGGCTCGGCGAAGGGCGGCGCTCGGATCGCTCCGGCCCTTGGGAGTCTGGTCCCGCATCCAACCGGAGGCATCGTCGACCGCGGAAGCGGTCGCCGGTCGGAGTTTGCCGCCACGGTCCGCGAGACCGAGCACCTCGCCTTCCCGGAAGAGCACGAGGGAGAACGATTGTCGGGGGTCGAGTTGACGAAGTGTTCGTTCGACTTCCCGCACCACGGCCGGGAAGGCTCCGATCATCGAACCGCTGGCGTCGACCACGAAGACGATCCGGGTCGCGGCCGGAGCCGAGACGCCGCCGAAGGAGACGCCCGGCATCTCTCCGGAGCCGGGCTCTGCAGCAAGCACGGTCGAGGAGGCCAGGAGATCGTCGGCGGACATCATGAGTTCCGCGAGGTCCGCCGCTTCCACCGGCTTGGTCGACGCGACCGAGGTCGCGCCACCCGCGGGCGCGGCTTCGCTGGGTTCCGCGGCGAGACTCGAGACGGCTTCGTAGGTCTGGCTTGCGTCGGGACTGCTGAGCACCACGATCGGGCGATCATCCGGGGTTCGAATGATGCTCCAGGTGATGACCGATGCCACGAGAAGGATGCCAAGGTGCAGGAGGATGGAGGTCGACCACGCGAGCGGCGTCGCGACGCGAGCCTGCGACGTTCCTTGCTCGTTCGATTCCTCGGGAAGATTGGTGCTCGTTTCCGCCATGGGATCGTTGAGTCTAACGATCATTTCGTCCGGCTCTCATGGTCCGGGCAAAAGTCATGGGCTCATCGAGGCGGTGAGGAAAGAGAGCCTTATTTCCATGATTTCCAAGTCCGGATTGAATCAGTCGGCTGGCGTTTCCTCTTCCCGAGTCGCTCCGTGGTCACGATGGTGTCGACCGAAGATCCCGTGGTCGATCGCGATACCGCCAGGTCCCCCGAGAAAAATTCCGAGTCCCAGGGTCGCCAACGCGATTTGGGCCGTGGCGCTGTTGAATACGGGCATTTCCAGCGCGAATGGTCCGACGTTGGAAATGATGGGCCAACTCGTCAAGGCAAACGCCACGCTCATGGCGATCGCCAACCCGATGCCCCAGACTCGACTGAACAGCCCGATCAGCAGAAGGCCACCGCCGACGAGTTCCACCGTCGCCGTCAACCAGGCCGCGATCACGGGGTATCGAACGCCGTGAGAATCAAGCATGAAGGCCAGGCTGTAGACCCGTCGGGCTTCGATGTCTTCCGCGGGCGAGGTCTCGGCCGACGTGTCCAGGGCATTTTCGGGGGGGGCGACTTCCATCGGGCTCTCACTCATCAGCCGCCTGATGGTCACGGCTTCCTCGCCGGTGAAGGTGTCCGTGGTCATGATCTTGTTCCAGCCGATCGGCACGAACACCGCGCAAAGCACGATTCGGGTGATCAGGGGCACGAGATGGAGCGAAGCGACCCGACTGAGTCCCATGGCATGTCTCCGAGGCAGCCGACCACGGGGTCGGGAGACGTTTCGCGATTGATTCGGTCGAATCCACGACCACGACCGTAGGATACGGCCTTCCGCGGGCGTGGCGGAATTGGCAGACGCGCGGGATTTAGGTTCCCGTGGGGGAAACCCCGTGCAGGTTCGATTCCTGTCGCCCGCATTGATTCCCGGCCGAAAGACGGTCGATTCACCCCTGAGGCCCGATTTCGGCATGTCTCAAGCCCCCGAGAATCCGATCCCCGACGACTGGACCCCCGAGGTGTGGCGGGATCTTCCGACGGCCCAGCAACCCGAATATCCCGACGCCGATCGGCTTCGAGAGACCGTCGCGTCCCTGGGATCTCTGCCACCGCTCACCACGAGCTGGGAGATCGAGAAGCTCAAGTCCCAGCTCGCCGAGGCTGCGCGGGGTGATCGTTTCCTGCTCCAGGGCGGAGACTGCGCGGAACGATTCGACGAGTGCGCCTCCGAATCGATCGCGGCCCGGCTGAAGATCCTTCTCCAGATGAGCCTGGTACTCGCCCACGGCGGACGTCGGCGGGTCATTCGGGTCGGTCGCTTCGCCGGTCAGTACGCCAAGCCTCGATCCACTTCGACCGAACGCCGGGGTGACGTCGAACTCCCGAGTTATCGCGGCGACATCGTCAACGGGCCCCGTTTCGATCCGGCCAGCAGGATCCCCGATCCGGCGCGGCTCCTTCAGGCCCACGGCCGTTCGGCGATGACCCTCAACTTCATCCGGTCCCTGGTCGACGGCGGTTTCGCCGATCTGCACCATCCGGAATACTGGGATCTCGACTTCGTTCACCACTCACCACTCGCCGCCGACTACCAGCGGATGGTGGAGTCGATCGGCGAAGGGCTTCGATTCATGGAGTCGCTGGCGGGAGTTCGGGTGCAGGATCTCTCCCGCGTCGACTTCTTCACCAGCCATGAAGCGCTGCTGCTGGAGTACGAGGCCGCGCTCACGCGGCGGGTACCCCATCGCGATGGATGGTGGAACCTGTCGACCCATCTTCCGTGGATCGGACTCCGGACCGCGGATCCCACTGGCGGTCACGTGGCCTACATGGCCGGGATTCGGAATCCGGTGGCGGTCAAGATCGGACCGGGCATCGAGCCGTCGAAGGTGGTCGAACTGGCGGAGATCCTCGACCCGGAGCAGGAACCCGGAAGGCTCACCCTGATCCACCGGTTCGGCCGCGATGGAGTCGATGAGGGGTTGCCTGCGGTGATCGAAGCGGTGCGGGACGCGGGCCGAGAGCCGTTGTGGGTCTGCGATCCGATGCACGGAAACACTCGGACGGTCACGCCAACATCAGGCTCGATCGCCGGAACTGCGGTCAAGACCCGGTCCTTCGACGACATCCTCCATGAGCTCGAACGGTCGTTCGAGATCCACGAGGCCTGCGGAACGAGACTCGGTGGCGTGCACTTCGAGCTGACCGGGGAGAACGTCACCGAATGCGTTGGAGGCGCCCGAGGGTTGGCCGACGCGGACCTCGGCCACGCCTACCGCTCCCAGGTCGATCCCCGGCTCAACTACGAGCAGGCCCTGGAGATGGCGATGCTGATCGCCCGCCGGATGCGGGATGACACCGCCTGAAGTGAGGAGTGAGGGAGCACGGTTCCGCGGCGTGTGACCAGGACGCTTTGCGGCCGAAAACATCAGGGTCGAGACGACTTCCTCGCATCTCACCCGCCATCAAAGGCGAAAGACGTCACGTTTGCACCTGGTTTCCAGTAGGTTCTCGTTCCCAATAGGGTTCCCGTTCCCAGTAGGGCTCCCGTTCCCACCATCCAGACGCGAGGAGACAGATTTCATGAGCACCAGAGTTATCATTTGCACCACCATGGCGCTGTTGGTTGCCACTTCCGTCCACGCCGACACCATCCAGTACAGCCATGACTACGGTTTCTTGGCCGTCGATGTCGATCTCGATGCGGAACGCGATTTCGTGGCCTTTCCAGCGGACACCTGGGATGCCCAGATCGACCA
>CAJWFU010000031.1:0-11242 GCA_913031315.1 uncultured Phycisphaerae bacterium
CGAACTGGCCGTCGAAGAACTGGCCGTCGAAGCACCGGCCGTCGAGGGATCAGGTTCGATCAGTCGCCAGGCTTCCAGTTCCGGCGCTGCTTCCTATCGCTGGACACTCGCTTTTCCTTGAGTCGCCGTTCCTTGGCCCCGCGGCTCGGCTTGGTCTTCTTACGGACCTTTGGGCGGGTGGTCGCGGCGGTGATGATCGACTTCAAGCGGGTGAGGCAGAGCTCGCGGTTCTCGGCCTGACTGCGGGTTTCGTCGGCGGTGACCAGGATGTGGCCGGCGGCGGTCATGAATCGCCCGGCGGTCGTGCGAAGTCGCTGGAGATCATCGGGACCGAATCGACGGATTTTCGACCGCTCCAGACGGAGCTCCGCCTTGGTCGAGACCTTGTTGACGTTCTGCCCGCCGGGTCCTCCGCTTCGAGCGAACGACCACTTCAGGTCCTCGGGCATGCACCAGGCACCATTGCCCAATCTGATGGCGCTGTCGGGGCGATCAGGGCGGGACGGCGGATCGGGGCGGGCATGGTCGGGCGGTGGCGACATGATGGCATGGTAGGGCGGCGCGGGTAATCTTCCATGATGACCAACACCCCCGCATTCGCACTGCTCATTGTGTCGCTCGCCTTGACGGGTGGTGGCGTGGTGGCGGCGACCCCGACCTCACCGGAATCACTGGCACGGCCGAGGGCCCTGGGGGCCGCCACGAGCGAAGACGCGCCGGATCTCGACGCCCTCGACGCGGTTCGCCGCCGTCCACGGGCGGAGGTCACCCTCGGCGTCTGGTTTCCTCGCTTGGAAGGCCTCGTGACCCTCGGAGCGGGAGGAACCGAACTGGATGTGGGTGAGGATCTCTCCGCCGACGACTCCGAGACGATGTTCAACGGGGAGTTCCAATTCGAAACCGATCGGGTGCAGGTGATCGTGGGGGGGTACGTCCTCACCGCCGGCGGGAATGGGAATCTCCAGCAGGACTCGATCGTCCAGGGGACGTCGCTGGCCGCCGGGACCGGAGTGGACAGCACCGTGGACGTCTGGTCGATCAGCGGGGAGGTGGATTACGCGATCTTCACTCCCTTCCGCTCACAACGGCTTCCCTGGTCCACGCCGGTCGCGGTCGACGCCGACCCGGTCATCGATCTCGCGCTGCAGGCGGTCGCGGGCATGCGGGTTCTCAATCTCAAGCAGCGGTACGATTTCGACGGATACGGAACCGTCTCATCGAACCGGGCCTGGTTCAGCCCTTACGTTGGGGTCGGCTGTGAAGTCGACTGGTCGACTCGCCGATCGCTTGGATTTCTCGACCGGATCGTGTTCGACGTCACCGGAGCCTGGGGACCGGCAATGAGTGGTGGAGATTCCACCTTCCTCGTGCGAGCCGATGTCTCGATCTATCTGACCCGATCCTTCGGCGTCACCCTCGGTTACCGACTGAATGACTGGAATCTCACCCGCGATGGCGACGGCTTCGACGGCGGACTTCAAGGACTGTACGCGGGCCTGAGGTTGGTCTGGTGACCTCCGCAGACCAAGAGGAACCAGGGCGTCGAGGAGCGAAGTTCCTCCGAGCGAAGTGGCGTCATCGCATTCTCACCCTCGGTGCGGATCGTCTGACCGGTGGCCGTCTCTCGCGGGAATACGCCCAGCAGCCGACGGTCGTGAGACGATTCGAGGTGGCCATGCCCAACTGGCCGCTTGCATGGGATGGCCTGCGAATCGGACATTTCAGCGACATGCATTTCGGTGACCTGATGCCGGTCGAGCGGGCGATCAGGGTGGTCGATCTGCTCGGGGCCGAACATCCCGATCTCATCGCCTTCACCGGCGACATGGTCGACCTCGAGTGTGACGGTGTCCAGCCGGTCTTTGAAGCGATGGTCGGACTCGGCGCGCCGCTCGGTGCGTTCATGGTCATCGGAAATCATGATCTCCTCGACGACGGTGACCGGGTCCGGGCGATGGCGACGGAATCCGGGGTGCGGGTCCTCGACGACGAGACGATCGAAATATTCCGCGAACCGGGAAGCCTGCCTCACGTCGGTTCGGAGACCGAGGTCGCGTCACCGTTGGTGCTCGCGGGAATCGATTGGGACAAGTCGGTGGAAGCGCTGGCCACGCGGGTGGAGCGGATTCGAGATTCAGATCCCTCGATCCTGCTGGCCCACAATCCGAAGGCCTTTCTTCCGGCTTCAAGGGTGGGTATCCCACTCACCCTCGCCGGACATACCCACGGTGGCCAGGTCGCGAAGAAGGGGAGGCCCGGCGTCAATCTGGCGGTGGCCCATCGTCTGAGCGCCGGGTTCTACCACCGGGACGCGAGCACCTTGTTCGTGACCGTCGGAACCGGGTCGTGGTTTCCGCTTCGGGTCCAGTGCCCCGCGGAGGTCGTGATTCTCGAATGCCGGCGTGGCGAACAGCAAGTCCGAGAGATCGATGCCGGTGGATGAAGCGGATCGCCGCCGGTCTCGATCTCCGCGGGTTCGGCGTCCTGGCGGCGATGAGCTCCAGCAACTCGAGCTCGGGACGTGGAATGCACCCCCGGGCGATTGGTTGGTGCTTCCGCTCGCTGGCGTCGCTCCCATCGCCCGGTTGATCAGCACCGGGCATTCGGGCCCGGTTGGTGAACGCCGGGCGTTCAGGCCGATCGGAGGCGTTCGAGCAATGCGTGCACGTGTTCGAGTCGGGTCCAGGTCTGTCCGATCGACACCCGGATGACGTACTCGCCGTGCAGTTTCGTATGGCTGAGCATCGCCTCGCCGCTCGCGTTGATCGTTTCGAGCACCGACTTCGTGCGTTGGTCACCGTCCTTGTGCCGGATGCAGACGAGGGACAGCGGACTCGGGGCGACGCGGATCCAGTCCGGGTCGGCGTCGATCATGTCCGCGAATTCCTGAGACATCGCGACGTGATCTCGGAAGGCCTCGCGGATGCCTTCGAGGCCGTAATGACGGTAGACGAGCCACAGTTTGAGGGCGCGGAAGCGTCGACCGAGCGGAACCTGCCAGTCTCGGTAGTCGATCACCTGGCCGCTTTCCGACGGGGCGTTCCTGAGATATTCGGGCATGGTGCCCATCGCCCGGGTGAGTGCCCGGCGATCCGCCACCCAGAAGAGGTCGCAGTCGAAATTGGTGAACATCCACTTGTGGGGATTCACGCAGATCGAATCGCATTCCGCGGCGCCGTCCAGCGTCCATCGCCACTCCGGTGCGATCGCGGCGACTCCGAACATGGCACCGTCGAGGTGCACCCAGGCCCCGTGTTCGCGGGCGATCTCGACGATCTTCGCGGTGGGGTCGATCGCGCCGCTGGAAGTCGTGCCGCAGGTCGAGCAGATGAAGAATGGAATTCGGCCGGCGTCGGCATCCTCCTTCATCATCTTCTCAAGCGCGTCCACGTCCATGGCGAACGATTCGGGATCGCTCGGGACGAGTCGAAGATTGGCCCGGCCGATGCCGGACATGGTGCAGGCCTTTTCGATCGAGGAATGGGCGTGCTCGCTCGTGTAGGCGACGAGAGGTGGGCAGGCCGAGAGTCCGTCCCGACCCGCGACGCCGTCGGTGACGCGTTCACGGGCTGCAAGCAGGGCGCAGAACGTGGCGCTGCTCGCGGTGTCCTGGATGACGCCGCCGCCGTGGCATGGTGGCCCATCGGGATCCCGGGGCATGGTTCGGAACCGATCCGGAAGGCCGAATGCCTCGAGTGACCAGTCCATGACCAGTGATTCGAGTTCGGTGCACGCCGGACTCGTGTTCCAGAGCATCCCCTGGATGCCGAGACCGGCGCTCAGGAGTTCGCCGAGGACCGAGGGGTAGGAATGATTGCATGGGAAATAGGCGAACCAGTTGGGGTTCTGCCATCCCGTGATTCCCGGCACCACCAGTTCATCAAGCTCGGCGGGAAGCCTCTCGAGGGATTCGCCGGTCTCCGGGGGCGAAACCGGAAAGCGACGATAGATCTCATCGGGCTTGACCGGTGCGGTGACCGGCCGATGGTCCGCGGTGTCCAGATGGTTGGTGATCCATCGGAGAAGTTCGCCGCCGAGCTTCTCGAAGTCGGCAGCGGGCAGGTGCGGAGTCTTCGGTGGCGTGTCGAGGGGTGAAGAGGTCATGTGTCGATGCTATCCCGGGGGTTGCTTCCGAGTGGCGACGGCCGGCACCGAGCGAGATGTTCGTCGATGAGACAAGGCAAAAAAACAGCGGCACCGTTGGAGGTGCCGCTGTCAATTCCATCTCCGCCCAAAGGTCTGGGACCAGACCTTAGCCGAATCGTCGGTCAGAATTCAACGGTTGTTTTTAGGGTTGCGATATTCATGGAATTCCAGCTGGATATCGGCTGTCCCGCACTCGTGATCGCCCGAATCCGATCAGGGCGCTCGTTCAGGCGGGAAGAGCCTCGAGGGCCGCCTCGACTCGGTTCATGAGCGGACCAACGGTTTCGGGGCCGAGATCGAACTTCGCGCCGGCGGTCTCGAAGAGTTCTGGAAGCGACTTCGAGCCGCCAAGGGCGAGGGCGGAGAGGTAATGCTTGATCGCATCGCCTTCACCCTCCAGGCTGTTGGCCCAGACTTGAAGCGCGCCCAGCTGGGCGATGCCGTATTCGATGTAGTAGAAGGGGACTCCGAAGATGTGGAGCTGTCGATGCCAGAGCGACTCATGCTGCGCTTCGAGTCCCTTCCAGGAAATCGGTTCACCGAATCGCTCGTGGAGTTCCAGCCATTTCGCGGTCCTCGCATCTCGGTCATGGCCCGGGTTGGTGTAGATCCACTGTTGGAACGCATCGATGGTGGCGATCCAGCACAGGGTCCGGGAAAGATCCTCGAGTTGATTACGTCGTGCCCGATCCGCTTCCTCTCCGTCGGCATAGAACGCATCGAGGTACGGGAAGACCAGCAGTTCCTGGGCCATCGAGGCGACTTCGCAGAATTCCATCGGTGCGGATCGATAGGCGAGGATCGGTTCTTCGCGGCAGGCCATCGAATGAAACGCGTGTCCCGCCTCGTGCACCATGGTGACCAGGTCCCGATGCAGACCGGCGGCATTCATGAAGATGAACGGCTTGCGGGAGAACTCACGCTGGTACTGGTAGCCACCGGGGGCCTTGCCCTTGCGGGTCTCCAGATCGAGGCAGTCGCCCTCGCGGAGTTCGTCGAACATGGTCGCGAGGCGATCATCCATGCGGTGGTACAACCGCGAGGTGCCGTCCACGAGTTCATCGGCCCCCGAGAAGGGTCGAAGAGGTTCCCGGCCCTTGATGTCGACGGCGGTGTCCCAGGGGCGGAGTTTGCCCGCGGAAAGGGCTTTTCGTCGGATTTCCGACGATGCTCGGAGCAAGGGCACGCAGTGAGCCTCGACCGCTTCATGGAAACGGAAGCAGTCCTGGGGCGTGTAGTCGTAGCGGTGCATGCGACGGTGCTGATAGTCGCGAAAATTATCGAAGCCGGTGTTCTTCGCGAGTTGTTCGCGTCGTTCGAGGAGCTGTTCGAAGAGATCATCGATGGTGTCGCGATCCTTCAGGCGGCGGTCGGCGATGGCTCGCCAGGCCGTCTCGCGGCGGCCACGTGACGTGGACTGCAGGTACTGACCCATCTCGGGCATGGTCTGTTCCCGGCCCTCGAACTCAACCGTCATCGCGCCGCAGATCTGGTTGTACTTCTGATCGAGAAGGGTGATCTCGGTTTCGATCGCGATGTTCTCTTCGCGGTAGAGATCGATTTCGGTGCGCAACGCACGCAGAAGGATGCCGTATCGATCCTGATCCAGGGAATCGGCGTGTTCACTCTCCGCGATCTTTCGATCGAGACCCGCGGAAATCTTCTTGAGGTTCGGTTCGACGTCCTTGACGAAGGCCTGGAAAGCCTTCTCCACTTCCTTGTCGTCGGTCCGGCGGGTGGTGGCGATGTAGAGGTTGGCGCCCGCTTCGCTGGTCGCGGCATCCAGATCACTTCGATCCAGAATGAGTTTCGCAAGGCAGTTGCGGCACTTGAGCTCACGGTCGAGAAGGGCCTGGTAGAGGGGTTCGAGAGCCTTCCAATCGGAGGCGTCGAGGTCCGCGGGCACGAATTCACTCTGGGTGCAGCTCATGGGTCTGTCCTGTTTCTGTTCAACGAAAGATCGAAGGATCGAGGGTATCCGCCCGCCGGTCGCAGGGGGGCTCAGCCTCGGTCGATTTCGCCGATCTCGACCCCGGGGGCGGTCGAGGCGGCGATGGCGGGCATTCCCGTCCGCTCGCTGATGGCTCCGGCAAGCAGATCGGCCTCGAAGGAGCCGCGGGCCAGTACGAAAAACGTCGAGCCGCTTCCGGAAAGATGCACGGCGGATTCCGCGATCGTGGCGATCCGGTCTCGATCTGCGAGCAGATCAGGATGAAGATCGAAGGCGGGCTCGACGAGATCGTTGAAGAGGCTCGCGGCTTCCGGCTGGCCCGTGGCGAGTTGTCGAACCGCGGCTTCCGCGACATCCCAGTGGGGGCGGAGTTCATCGAGCCGTCGGTAGACCGGGCCGGTCGGGCAGGCGGTCTCGGGGAAGATCAGCACGAGATGGAGATCGCTCGGCGGAGGAACGGAATCAATGCGTTCCCCGAGTCCACCGACCATGGCGGCGCCGCCGTGGACGAGGAAGGGAATATCGGAGCCCAGTGGAGCGGAGATCTCCGCGAGTTCCGGGGTCGTGAGCCCGAGGTCGAAGAGGGCGTTCACGCCGTGCAGCATCGCCGCCGCATCGGCCGAACCGCCTCCGAGTCCACCACCGACGGGAATCCGTTTTTCGATCTTCGCCTGAATGGAAAGAGCGCGGCCGACGGCCTTTTCCAACGCGCGGTGGGCGTTGGCGGCGAGATCTTTCGAAATCGACCAGTCGATGTCGGAGATTCGTCGCGCCTCGTCGTGCCAGAGAACGGCATACCGGCTGGGGTGGCCGATGGGCAGGCGGACGATTTCGAGATCGTCGAACAGATCGATCGTCGCCATCCACCCCGAGATCGGGTGCATGCCTTCGGCATCAGGCCCACCCACGGAGAGGGCCAGGTTCAATTTGGCGGCCCCGCGGGCCCGAATTCGTTCGCGCATGGAGAGGTTTCCCGAGACCGTCGATCCTACCAGCCATCAAGCGAGACGTCCTGAAGCCGACGTCCGGCATTCGGTGAACCGTTTCGGGGAATGAACGAGGAAAAAGGCGGAGTTCGAGGCGTATCATGGAGACCATGCTCTGGCAGCCAAGAATCCCCGAGACCTACCACGCCACCGACCCGGCGGAGATCGCCGCTCGCATCGAGGCCCGCCGCACGGAACTGGGAAACCGACTTCTGGTGCTCGGCCACCACTACCAGCAGGACGACGTCATTCGCCACGCCGACCTCACCGGTGACAGCTTGAAGTTGAGCCGGGTCGCGGCCGAAGAGGCGGTGAAGCGGGGAACCGAGTTCATCGTGTTCTGCGGTGTGCATTTCATGGCCGAGACCGCGGACATACTGACCGACGATTCGGTTCAGGTGATTCTGCCTGATCTCTCGGCGGGATGTTCGATGGCGGACATGGCCCAATGGGATGATGTGAATGAATGCTGGGACGCTCTGGCGGACATGATGCCGGGGGAGAGGATCGTCCCGGTCACCTACGTGAACAGCTCGGCCGCAGTGAAGGCCTTCGTCGGTATGAACGGCGGCGCCTGCTGCACGAGTTCCAACGCGGGCGCCGTCTTCGACTGGGCCCACGCCGGTGGCGAGCGGCCGGAAGACGGTCCGGCCCGGGTGCTCTTTCTCCCCGACCAGCATCTCGGCCGGAACACTGCCCACGCCCGAGGGCTCCGTACCGAGGTGGATGCCGCCGGCGACGGCCGCTCGGAGCGGGCCCGGACGGTGCTCTGGGATCCGAGGCGGGATGGAGGCGCCGATCCGGAGGACTACCGGGCCGCCGACGTGATTCTCTGGGCCGGGCATTGCAGCGTTCATCGACTCTTCCGCCCCGAACACGCCGCGTCGGCGCGAGAGGCCGATCCCGGTTGCACGGTGATCGTTCATCCGGAATGTGCGCAGGAAGTGGTGGACGTTTCGGATGTCGCCGGCAGCACCGAGTACATCATCGAGGCGATCGAGTCCGCGAAACCCGGAACGAGCTGGTACGTCGGAACGGAAGTCCATCTGGTGAATCGCCTGGCTTCCGCGGCGGCGAAGCGCGGGGTCTCCGTTCGAATGCTCAGTGACTGCCAGTGTCTCTGCACCACGATGTACCGAGTGGACCCACCCCACCTCCTGTGGTGCCTTGACGGTCTGGCCGAAGGTTCGGTGATCAACCGGATCACGGTTCATCCGGAGGCGACGGGTCATGCCCGAACGGCCCTCGAGCGGATGCTGGCCAACGTTCCGGCCGCACCGGTCGCGGTCAAGGGCTGAGAGTTTCGGTTCAGGGCTCGTGACAGTCGGTATTCCCGGCCCTGCCTGCGAGTCATCCTTTCGAAAGTCGGTGGATTCGACCCTTCGCACATGCGCGAAGTACACTCACCGTTTGGAAGGATCCGTCTGAAGGCCGATCCGGAACGGTGGAGTCTAGACATGCGAATCGTGATCTGCGGAGCCGGTGAGGTGGGAAGCCACGCCGCCGATGTGCTGGTTCGGGCCGATCATTCGGTGACCGTCATCGACCAGGATCCGGACCGACTCCGCCCGATCGAGGATTCGATCGATGCACGAACCGTCAGTGGAAACTGCGCCCGGGCCGATGTCCTCCTCGAGGCTGGTGCCGCCGACGCGGAGATGATCGTCGCGGCCACCGACCACGACGAGGTCAATCTGCTTTCGGCCGCCCTCGGCAAGCGACTGGGGGCGAGAAAGTCGATCGCCCGGGTCCATGACTTCGACTTCGCGGATCGAAAGGGGTTCGACTACGGGCGAACCCTCGGCATCGATCATTTGATCTGCCCGGAATTCAGCGCTTCGATGGCGATTGCGCAGAACATTCGCAACCCCACGGCGATGGCGGTCGAGTCGTTCGCCCGCGGGCAGGTCGAAATGCAGCAATTTCAGGTCGCCAAGGGTTGTCCCGCCTGCGGCCGACCACTCGCGGAACTCGGACTTCCCCAGGGAGCGCGACTCGCCGCTCTCATCCGTGACGGCGTGGTCTCGGTACCGGACTCCTCTTCGGCCCTGCGAGAAGGTGATCAGGCGGTTCTGGTGGCGGACGCGCCGATCTACGACACCGCCCGCAAGATCTTCCGGGAGAATCCTCAGACTCGACGTTCGATCGTCATTCAGGGGGCGACTCCGATGGCGGAGTGGGTTTGCAAGGCGCTGCGCGGCCGGGCGTTCGCCATTCGACTGTTCGAATCCGATCGGCAGCGAGCGGAGGCCTTCGCGGCGGATCTGGACTGGGTGACGGTGCTCGCGAGCGACGTCACCGACGCCACGGTCTTCGCGGAAGAGCGCATCCAGGACGTGGATCACTTCGTCGCCCTGTTGAAGGACGATGAGGCCAACATCATCGGCGGCGTGCTCGCCAAGCTCCGAGGCGTCGACACCGTGACGGTGATCGTCCAGCGGTCCACCTATCTCGACTCGGTCTACGCAATCGGCCTCGATCGGGCCTACAGCCCTCGCACGGTCGCGGCGAAGCAGATCAAGGAAGCGCTCGATGACCGGGCCGTGCGTGCGATCTCGACCCTCGCCGAGGGTGAGATCTCGGTCTTCAGGGTTCGCGTCGGTGCCGCCTGCAGTATCGCCGGGAAACGGCTGCGTACGGTCAAACTGACCCCCGACTGGTCGATCATCGCGGTTCAGCGGGGTGAAACCACACGGGTCCCGCACGCCGACGACGAACTCGTTCCGGGTGACGAGGTGCTCGTGCTGGGACGAACCGAACAGGCCTCCCGTCTGGAGGAGATCTTCGATGCGCATTGATCAACGGGCTCATCCCGGTGGAATGGACGCATGAATCTGTCGATCGTCGTGAGGCAACTCGGAAGACTGCTGCTCCTCTTCGCCCTGCTGCTTCTCGTGCACGCCGGAATCGCCGGCGGGTTCTGGCTCGCCGGGGACGAGGGCGAGAAGGTCGCGGGACAGGCTCTCCTCACCGCCGCCGTCGTTTCCAGCGTCGCCGGTTTCTTTGCCGTGTGGTTTTTTCGCGGCGCCAGTCGGGAGATCGGTCGCCGAGAGGCTTGCCTTCTGGTGGTTCTTTCCTGGGTGGTCGGCGCGGTCGTGGCGGCAGTTCCGTTCGCGTCCTGGTCCATCTACAGCGATCTCCCGGAAGCCGCGATGCTCGACGGGGTCATCGATCCCTTCTTTGAAGCGATGAGTGGTCTGACGACCTGTGGGGCGACGATTCTGACGGACATTGAAGCCCTGCCTCGGAGCCTTCTGCTCTGGAGATCGGTGATCCAATGGATCGGTGGGCTTGGAGTGATCGTCCTGTTCGTCGCGATCCTCCCATCGCTGGGGACCGGCGGGAAGCGGATGTTTCTCGCTGAATCCACCGGCCCCTCGCCGGAAGGTCTGCGGCCTCACGCCCGAGAGACGGCTCGCACGCTGCTGCTGGTGTATCTGGGTTTCACGCTTCTCTGCTGTCCGCTTCTGCTGGCGTGCGGAATGCCGTGGTTCGACGCGATCTGCCATACGTTCACGACCGTCGCAACCGGAGGTTTCTCGACGCGGAATGCCAGTGTCGCGGGCTTTGAATCGCTGGCGATCGAGTCCGTCATGGCGACGTTCATGATCTTGAGCGGCATCAGCTTCTCCCTGTACTTCTTCGCGCTCCGGCGGCGATTCGATCTCATTCGCAAGAACTCGGAACTGCGACTGTTCCTCGGCCTGCTGGTGGTGATCTCGTTCGCCTGCAGTCTGTCGCTCTGGGGCCACGGCTTCATCGATCCGGATTACCGAATCGGAGTGGTCGGTGCCGAGCCGGTCCAGCCGACGATCGGCAATTCCTTTCGCTACGGAGTGTTCACGGTGGTGAGCATTCTCACCACCTCGGGCTTCGGGACCTCGATCTACGAGGATTGGCCGGGGACCGCGATCGTGTTCCTGATCTCCATCTTCCTCGTGGGCGCGATGGCGGGTTCGACGTCGGGCGGTATCAAGCTCATCCGCGTCTGGATCGCCGGGAAACTCATGATTCGCGAGGTGGAGCGGGAGTTCCGCCCCGACGTGGTGCGTCCGCTGAAGGTGGGCCGGAACATCATTTCCCCCGACGTCCGGGCCTCGGCGATCGTGCTCGTCCTGCTGACGCTGGTGCTCGTGGCCCTGGGAACCGGCCTGCTCAA
>CAJWFU010000032.1:0-11210 GCA_913031315.1 uncultured Phycisphaerae bacterium
GGAGGCCGTGGAGGACGTGGAGTGGTCGCCGCAGCGAGTTACGAGGCGAGGCGGTTCGGTTGCCGATCCGCGATGCCCATGGCAGAGGCGTTGCGGCGGTGTCCGGAGGCGGTGGTGGTGTCTCCCGACTTCGGCCGATACGAAGCCGACAGTCGACGGATCATGGAGATCCTCGAATCGGCTTCGCCGCTGGTCGAGCCGCTCTCGATCGACGAAGCGTTCGTGGACGTCACGGGTTCGCGTCGACTGCTGGGCGAGGGTCGGACCATCGGGACCATGCTTCGGGCGCGGATTCTGGAGGAGACCGGACTGACGGCGAGTGTCGGAGTCGCGAGTTCGAAATTCGTGGCGAAGATCGCCTCGGACCTCGAGAAGCCGGACGGACTGGTGGTGATTGAGGACGAAGGTCTCGCCGTGCGACTCGCGTCGCTGCCGATCTCCAGGATGTGGGGCATCGGACCGAAGACCGCCGTTCGTTGTGAGGCCAGGGGCATCCGCACCTTCGGTGATCTCCAACGCACGCCCCCCGAATCTCTACGACTGGTACTCGGTGATGCGGCGGCCCGCTTTCACGATCTCGCCCACGGGCGGGATGACCGCCCGGTGGTCGGCGACCGGGTCGCGAAGTCGATCGGGCACGAGCAGACCTTTGGGACCGATCTTGCGGATCCATCGGAAGTGGAGGCGGTGCTTCTCCGACACGTGGAACGGGTGGGCACTCGACTGCGAAGGCATGCCCGCCACGCCCGAGGGCTCACGGTGAAGATCCGGGACGGAGCGTTCGTCACCAACACCCGTTCCCGCACCTTCGCCCAGCCCACCGACCGCACCGATCATCTCTGGGAGGCCGCTCGAAGTGCGTTTCGAGAATGGGAGTTCCGACCGGTCCGGCTGATCGGTTTCTCGGTCGATCGTTTCGGTGACGAATCACCCTCGCTCTTCGCCGCTGACGATCCGGACGAGGGACGGCGACGACGCCTGGATGCGACCACGGACGCGATTCGCGCCAAGTTCGGCGGTGATTCGATCGCCCGGACCGCGGCCGCGTTTCCCCCCGGGGCGGCCCGGGGACGAAGCGAGGGTGCGGAACGCCGTGAGACCTGAGATGGAGCGTGGGTGGAACGAAAAACGACGCGCGGCACCAGGTGCCGCGCGTCGTTCTCATCGTTTCTTGCTTCGGGAATTCAGGACGAGATCATTCGGGTGACTTCATCTTCAGGAACTTGACCTCTTCCTTGCCGTCTCGCTCGATGACCACCTGGACTTCGTCTCCGGGCTTCAGGTCGGCGAGTCGCCCGACCAGGTCCGCCCGGGTCTTCAGCGGAAGCTTGTCCCACTTCTTGATGATGTCGTCGGGCATGATGCCGGCTTCGGAAGCGGTCGAGTCGTCGCTGACGCTCACCACCTGAAGGCCCCCGCCATCGGGGAGCGGACGGCTTCGAATACCGAGGCGAACGCGAAGGGCTCGCGGCCGGGCTGGTCCGGCGGCTCGATCGGAACCGGAATCGGGTGACGCGAACTTGAATCGGTCGGCCCGGGTGGCCGCGTTGTAGGCGATCTCGTGGAAGAGATCGATGGTCTTCACCCCGGCGGTTCGGTAGATCTTGTCCGCCGTGTCATCGGGGGTGTGATAGTCGTCGTGGAAGTCGGCGCAGATGGCGAAGAGGACCGGAACGCCCTTCCGGTAGAACGAGGCGTGGTCGCTGCCGCCGCCCCGCATGCCTTCCTGCAGGACGATCTCGAGGCCCGAGGCGTCGAACATCGGCTGGGCCCAGTCCTTGAGGCCGTCGGCGCTGTCCGCACCGGACACGCTGAGTCGATCGTTGATCACCCGCCCGATCATGTCGAAGTTGATCATGAGCTGGATGTCGTCCAGGTCGTGGGTGGGATTGTCGACGTAGAACCGTGAACCGTTGAGGCCACTCTCTTCGGCATCGAAGGCCGCGAAGAGGATGGTGCGAGCGGGTGCGTCCTCGGGGAGTTCGTCGTAGGCCTTTCGGAGGCTTTCGCCGAGCATCATGAGGGCGGCGGCGCCGGACGCGTTGTCGTCCGCGCCGGGGTGCAGGTTTCCAGAACCGCGACGGGATCCGAATTCGCCCATGCCGAGGTGGTCGAGGTGACCGCCGATGATCACCACTTCATCCGCGAGCTCGCCTCGTCCGGGAAGCATGCCCATGACGTTTTCGGCGTAGGTCGGCGTCTCGGTGATCCGGCCACCGATGCTGGCCTTGCCGTCGAGCATCACGATGGTGGTGCCCTGGTCGGCGCTGCGACGCAGATCGTCGATCGATCGTCCTTCGGGCTCGGTGGCGTCGATCAGGCGACGGCCGGCTTCCGGGGTGAGCATCACCACCGGAATGTCGTCGATGACCTGAGAGGTGTCCCTCATCAGGGTTTCGGTCCGCTCGTCGTCGGCTCCGGGCGTGTTGATGAGGATGACGCCCGCGGGATTGCGGCGGGCGAGGGCTCCGAACTTGCTCGAGAAGGTCGACTTCCTCGACCAGCGTCGTTCGTTCCAGAGGCTGTCACCATCTTCGTCCATGGGTTCGAAACGGAGCATCACCGCGATCTTTCCCTCGAGGTCGAGCTCCTCGGGGAAGGATTCGTATCCTTCCGGGCCGTCATCGATCGAGTAGCCCACGAAGACCAGATCGCCTTCGACCGTGCCCTCGGCTCCGAGTCCGGTCAACTCGAAGTCCTCGCCGAGCTCGAGCTCGAGGCCTTGATCGACCGAACAGACCTGCTCTGCGAATTCCCGGGTGGTCCCCATGGGGAATGGCTGAAGCCACGATCGTTCGCCGGAGTCCGGGTCGGTCCAACCGGGTTCGAGTCCGGCCTGGTCGTACCAGTAGGCGACGTAGTCGCGGGCGTATTCCATGCCCTTGGTTCCAGGCAGACGTCCCTCCATCCAGGGACTCGCGAGCACCGTGATGTGGTCGTTGAAGATCCGCTCCGCGATCGGAGACTCGTTCATGGCCTCCCGGATGCGGTCCTCGTCTTCAGCCGCCTGGGCGCCGGTGATCAACGAGCCGGCGACCGTGGCGGTCACGAGCAGAATGCGGGGGCGGTGGATGAAGGGTCGCAAGGTCGGTCTCTTCCGATGTAGGAATGAATCTGAAGGTGCTCCGGTCTCACCGGAACGGGAACGGCAGGATAGAGGCCGAGATCCCGGTCGGATACTCCGCCGGGAGGATGAACAAACGAAACCGGCCTTGGTTGCACGTTCTGGCCACTCCGGGTTCGTAGACTCCAGTGATGATCTCCCTTTCTCGTCTCCTGTTCGTGATCCTCGCCCTGATGCCTGTGGGGCTCCTTCGACCCTCTCACGGGGGTGATTTTCATCCCCAGGACGGCCCCCACGTGGACGTTCGCCTCTTCATCGAAGATGAAGTGGTCCGGATTCGGCTGGAGATGAACCTGGTTTTTCTCGACGAGATGGTCGATTTTCCGCGGGAGAACGGTGATCGGATCTCCACCCTGGAGTGGACGGCCCTGCCTTCCGTGCTCGAGGCGTTCTTCGAGACCGAACACCCGGTGATCATCAATGGGACCCGGGTGCGACCTTCGTTCGAGAAGCTCCAGATCAACGACCCCGACCTGCGACTCCTCCCGCTCTTTCCGGTGTCGGGCGAACGAGGTCTTCGAAAAGTCAGATTCGAGTTGGTGTATCCGGTTTCGGATCCGCCGCCCGCGTCGGTGGATTTCGGTTGGACGACCTTTCCGCCGAACATCCTGCTCGACGCCGTGGATCCTCCCCCCCTGGCGATCGCGGCCGAACTCGACGCCGAAGGAGTCCGGACACCACTGATCTTCTCTCGGACGGAGCCCGGGTACGTCTGGTACGCCACCGGAGCGGGGATCGAATCCCGGTTGATGACGGTGCCGGGGGTCGAGCGAACTTCGGCGACCGAGGTACCGGTGTTGGCGATCGGTCTTTTCATGCTTGGGAGTGTCGTGCTCGTCGTGGGCCTGTTCGCCGCCCGGTCGAGCGGCTCATCGCAACCGGTGCTGCTGTCGATGGTCATCGAGGGACCGCTGCTCGCCGCCGGGGTGGCGGCGCTGCTCTTCGGGTGGGGGACCTGGCAGATGGGTGGAGGGACGATCCTTCCCGATTCCGAGGAAGCGGAGGCGATCTTCCGCCCGCTCCACGCCAACGTCTACCGAGCCTTCGATTTCGTGGCCGAGGATGACGTCTACGACGCCCTGGCTCGCAGTGCCGACGGTGGTTTTCTCGACACCATCTACCGGACGATCTATCGCGGTCTCGTGATGCAGGAGGAGGGAGGCGCGGTGGCGCGGGTATCCGAAGTCCGACCGATCGAGGTCGACGTGTCGGACATCGAACTCGTCCGCGACGAGCAGGGCGTGGAACGTCCGGGCTTCGAAGTGACCTGCCTCTGGCAGGTCGACGGAGTGGTGAGCCACTGGGGGCACGCACATCGTCGCACCAACGAGTACCTGGCCAACTGGTCGGTACGGGAGTTCGATGAAGGCTGGCGTTTCACGGCGTCGGAGATCCTCGCCCAGGATCGCATCGACGAATCAAGCACCGATCCCGATGATGATCCGGATCATGAACTTGAAGAGCTCGAGGCCATGGACGCCTCTGGGGAATTCGAGGTCTGAATCGAAGCGGCTCCCCGTGTTCCTCCGCCTGTCACCTCGTCATCACGTCTGGCGGTCACCCGTGGGATGGCCTTTTCGGTAGGCGATCGCGTGACCGGCATCGATCTGTGAGAGATGCCAGGGACCGATCCGGGCGCATCCGAACACGACTTCCGCTCCGGTCGCGGTGACCACCATCGATCGGGCGGAGGCGGTGGCGATCAGGAGCAGGCCGAACATGACGCAGACCACGCCGATCGAGAGGGTCAGGCCGCTCATGATGCTCCCGGCGGGCCCTGTTGAACCGCCAATCGCTTCCATGACGGCACCGGTGATCGGACCGCTCACCAATATCGAGAACGCGTTGAAGAGGAAAAGCAGTCCGAAGATCAGGCGAATGATCCGGCGGCGGGTTTCGAGCGAGGCGCTGCCCGCGGCGGAAAGCCAGACGATCGCCATGGACGGCCTCATGAGCGAGGGGCGGGCGACGGCGACTCTGGCGTCGGTGCAGATCAGTGTTCCGCGGTGACCGAGGATCGCGTTGAGCGGCGATTCCCGCAGGGCATCCAGAAACGACTGGATGATGACGAACCGCACCTGTTCTCCTTCTTCCAACGAAATTGGGAGGCCCAGCCGAGTGAAGGGATTCGGTTGCGATCCGTCACGGGTCCCGTCGTCACCGCGATCCGAAGCCGCATCGAACATCGAAGGGGTCGATCCGATGAGGTCGTTGGAATCATCGTCGGTTTCCGACCGATCGATTTCGGCATCGATCCGGGTTCGTGGAAGACGGGGGCCAGCGGTGACTGGTGGGTCGGGATCGGGGTCGAGACCGAGGACCTCGGGTCGCGGATCCACCCGGGGGCGGATCGGCGCGTTCACCGTGCCGGCCGTCGATTCGGAGGACTCTTCGGCGAGGCCGGCGATCTTTTCGAACGGGCTCCAGGTTCGCCCGCTTTCCCGGCGAATGAAATCACCCGGGCCGAGCCGCTCCTCGGTGACGAGTCGTTGGAGCTCTTTCCGATCGAAGGGGCCGTATTCAGCGCCATCCACGCTTCGCACGATGTATCTCATGACGGTTTCGGTCCAGAACGGGGTCGTCGGTCAACGGTCGATCGGCAGGATCGCCTCGACCATGTCGAGATCGTCGGCGTCGGAGGCGGGTTTGTCGAGTCGAAGTCGCTTGATACGCGGGAATCGAAGCGAGAATCCGCCCCGGTGGCGATGACTGCGCTGTGCACCGTCGAAGGCGATTTCCATCACCACCTCGGGTCGGACCATGCGAACGGGGCCGCGGCGTTGAAGCGTCGAGCGCCGGATTCTGGCATCCAGACTGGTGATCTCCTCCTCGGTCAGTCCGGAATACGCCCGAGTGAGGGTGACCAGTTCGCGTTCAGGATGACCGTGGGGTCGGCTCCAGGCGGCGAGGGTGTAGTCGGAATGAAGGGTCGCTCGCCGCCCGTGTCCGAGGGTCGCGGCGGTCATGACCAGATCGATGGTGTAGGGCTCGACCTTCCACTTCCACCAATCGCCCCGGACTCTCCCGCCCCGATAGATGCTGTCCATTCGCTTGATCACGAGCCCCTCCACCCCTCGCTCACGGCTCCGGGATCGGACCGTGGCGGCGTCCGACCAGTCGGCAGGCTGGAGTCGGGGAGCCATTCGGATCGCATCGCAGGGATCGAGGTCCCGGAGCAGTGATTCCAGTTCTCGACGCCGCTCCCGCAAGGGTTCATTCCGGAGATCCCGACCCTCGATCTCCAGAACATCGAACGCGAGGAATGCCATGGGCACGCCTCCGAAGAGGAGCGGCTCCACGGAATGGGACCCGATTCGGCGTTGGAGGATCTGGAACGGGCGTGGTCGGTCGCCCTCCACCGCCAGGATCTCTCCGTCGAGTACCGCATCCCGCGGAAGACCGGCCGCGGCCGCGGTGATTTCGGGGAATGATCGTCCGATCGATTCGTCGTGTCGGCTCCAGAGGGCGGTGGTGTCGCCCCGTCGAACGAGCTGGCCCCGCATTCCGTCCCACTTGGGTTCGACGAACCATTCGTTGATCGGCCCCAGCAGTTCGGAGATGGCCTCGGCATCCTCGGTGCGAGTCGGATCGGAGAGCGCCGCTTCGATCGGGGAGGCCAGATGGAGTGGGTAGGGCTGGGCATCGTCCCCGTCGTGCTCCTCACCGGAAATCAGACGTCTCACTCCGTCCGCGTCCAGTGGCGGATCTCCGGCCAGTCGATGGGCGATCACCGGAGCCTCGACGCCCGAGGCCTCCGCCAGGGCGGCGATGACGATTCCGCGGGCGACCCCGATGCGAAAGGCTCCGCCAAGCATCTTGTGCAAGACGAAACGTTCGTCACGATCCAGGACCGACCACGCCTCCTCGATCTTCGAACGGGCGGTCGTGGGGGACTGCAATTCGGGCGCGAGGACGAAACGTCGAACCACCTCGTCCAGAGTCGGGGCCTTCGATTCATCGGGGGCATGGTCGGGAACCAGTGATGCGATGGTCTCTGCCAGATCACCGGCGTGATCGTGGCACGATGCGACCAGCCACTCGGGAATTCCCGCCTTTTCCGCAACCCAGGTTCGGAGCACGGCGGAGGAGATGCGGCGCCGGTCTCGTCGTCCGAGGAGCACCGAGAGCGCACGCCCGAGGTCGGCCTCCGGCGCGGTCGTCAGATATTCGACCAGGAGCGACGTCTTCTTCCGAGTGGAACGGGTGGCCGCCAGATCGGTGACCAGTCGACTGAACCGTTTCATGGCTTCGCCTCCGGGTTGGAGGGTTCGGGTTCCTCGTCGCCGGAGTCTCCGATGTACCGAGTGTCGTAGATGATGCTCCGCAGTCCGCGTTCGGCGAACCATCGAGCGCCAGCTTCGACGAAGCCATGGGTCAGTCCGACTTCCTCGCATCCAGTCTCTTTCACGGTCGCCAGCAGTCCCGGCCAGTCGACGTGGTCACTCATGACCACCATCTCGTCCGCGGTGGTTCTTCGGCGGGGGCCACGAAGCATCGCCCATCCGCTCGCGATCACCGTCGCCGCGGGCTGGAACGTTCGAAGCCAGGGACCCGAGAGCGCCGAAGGAGGGGCGAGGACGATGGCCGGACGAGCGAGCTTCTTCAACTCCGTGCGATTGGCGGGTCGGGTTTCGGGCAGAACGACCCCGGCTTCGCGGTAGGCATCGTTCATCTTCTGGACGGCGCCGTGACAAAGGATCGGGTGTTCCGAACGGCCATCAGGGGCGAGGGCGGCGAGGAGACGTTGGGCCTTGCCCAGGCCGTAGGCTCCGATGACGACATTCCGGCCGGTACCGAGGTGCCGGGCCACCGTTTCGCGGAGTTGCCGGGCGACGATTTCGGGATCGGTCCAGCGATACAGGGGCAGACCGAACGTGCATTCGCTGATGAAGCGATGGCAGCGAACGGGTTCGAAGGGCAGACAAGTGGGATTGGGGAGTCGGGCGTAGTCGCCGCTGAAGACCCAGACGCGTCCCTTGACCTCAACCCGGATCTGACTGGAGCCCAGGACGTGGCCGGCGGGGTGGAGGGAGATCAGGGCATCGCCGATCCGGCGGCTCTCTCCTCGCGGGATGCCCTCGATGGTCGTCCCAGCCCCTCCGATCCGTCTTTGGAGGATTCCAACCCCGTCGGAGGCGGTCAGAACGTTCCGGGAGCCCCGCCGTGCGTGATCTGCGTGGCCGTGGGTGACGATCGAGTGCTCGACCGGACGCCAGGGATCCACGTGAAATCCGCCCGCGGGGCAGAAGAGCCCCTCCGGGGTTCGAACCAAGAGGTCATGATCGGGTTGAGAATCAGGCATCACAGGCGTTGCACGAAGGTATCCTCGGGTCTCCCCTTCGCTTTCGGAGAAGACCGCGTGATTGATTCCCCGCTTTGGATGCTTTCCGATCAGAGTTTCTCGTGGCTATCGATTTTGGCGGATTCCACCGCCACCGGAGACGGACGATGGTGGCGATTCCTGGGCCGTCTGCACCCGTTGATGGTTCATTTTCCAATCGGTCTCGCCATCGCCGCCGCGGCGGTTGAATTCGTGAACATCCTGAGACGGCGGCATGAGGCCTCTCCCTTCGCGTTCACGGCCACCGGATTCGCGGCGATCGCGGCCTGTTTCGCCTCCTGGTTCGGTTGGCTCAATGCTGATTTCGAGAACGCGACCCTCGACAACACGCTCTTCCTCCACCGTTGGCTGGGGATCATTTCCGCCGCCGGATTGGTGGTGGTCTTCCTGGCCGGGTGGGCCGGGCGGTCCGGTGTCCGACTGCGGGCCTTGAACGGCTATCGATGGGGATTGATCGTCTGTGCGATCCTGGTCGGGGTGGGGGCGCACTTCGGTGGCTCGATGGTGTACGGCACCGGGTATTTCACCAAGGTGATCTTTCCGCCGGTGAAGGCCGAAGCGGCCCCGGTGGAATCGGCTCCGGCCGCACCGACCGTACCGCCCGCTCCCACGGCCGTGGTGGATCCGAAGGGCACCGAGGCGCCGGTCGGCGTTGAGGCGGAAGCGACGGAAGTGGTGACGCCCACGGAGAAGTCCGAAGATTCTCCGGCTCGGATCGTGGACGATGGAAACGCTCGGACCGTGTCGTTCGTTCGAGATGTTCTGCCGATCCTCGATGCCCGATGCGTGGAATGTCACGGACCGGACAAGGTGAAGGGCAGTCTTCGAATGGATACCGCCGCCGAATTGTTCTCCGGCGATCCCGAGTGGTGGTCGGTGATGCCGGGCAAGCCGGACGAAAGTCTCCTGTTGGAGCGAGTCCTCCTGCCCGCGGACGATCCTGATGCGATGCCACCGAAGGGTGATCGTCTCACCAGTGCCCAGATCGACACCATTCGGATCTGGATCAGCGAAGGCGCGTCGCACGGCGACGCCGCCACCACCTCGGTGGCCCCCGTGATTTCCACCGAGAAGTCCGAGCCGGCGAACGCCGTGGAAGCCGCGCCCGAACCGGCCCCGATCGATCAGGCCGTCATCTCCGCGGCGGTCGCTGCCTTGCGAGATCGGTCGGTGGTCGTGATGCGGATCTCTCAGGCCGATCGGGAATACGAACTCAATGCCAGCCTGGTCAAGCCACCGTTCGCGGACGAAGACCTGGCTCGTCTCGATGGACTGCAGCCTCTTCTGGCCTGGGCTGATCTGGGCCGCAGTGCCTTGACCGATGCAGGCCTCGAGCCTCTCCGCGAGTACCAGAACCTGACCCGATTGAGTCTGGACAACACGGAGATCGGAGATGCGGCGGTCGACGTGCTCCTCGCGCTGCCGAAGCTTGAACGGATCAATCTCTACGGTTCGAAGTTGACCGATGCCGGGCTGGCAAGGCTTGCCGCCCACCCCGGTCTGGATCGAATCTACTGTGCGAATTCCGCGGTGACTCCGGTCGGGGTCGCTGCCGCACGAGCCGCCAATCCGGGGCTCGACGTCATCGGCCCCGAGGCCTCGGCGGACGATTCGGTCGAAGCGGGCGAGTAGCGGATTTCGAAGACCGACTCGAGCCGGACGGTGGGGCAAGGCACCCCGGTCGGCTCTCCGATGGTCAACACCCCGAGAAGGATTCGAACCTTCGACCTGCGGATTAGAAGTCCGCTGCTCTATCCAACTGAGCTATCGGGGCAAGTGATGGAGATCCTAGCGACCTCGTCCGGAACTGCCCACGTCAGTGGCGATGGATCGTTGTTCATCCGCTCGTCCCGGGGGCGGCATGTCGCCCCCGGGCGGCGATCGATCTCGGGCCGCCGCCGCATCGGGGGTCGGCGAACTTCGTCCGCTTGGAATCGAGGTTTCGGACGCCGGAAACCGGTCTCGCGGATCTCCAGGAACACCTGCACCGCCTCGGTGCGGGGATCCCCGCTGGTTTCACGTCGGCTGCCGCCCGGTCGATCAGTGATCACGGCACCGTCATCTGTGGTTGGGGATGCGAGGGTTTCTTCTTTCAGGATGCCGGGGTGGTGACGCTTCCCGGTGGGAAGCCCGCGCCCTGCCGCGGCGACTTGAAGAGCGGCCGCGTCGACGGTGGCGATCGAGTGGCCATCCAGCCCGAATGAAATCCTCTCGCTCGGGACTCGAACCACCGAAGCGAGGTCTTGGCGGTGTCAGGCCGTTTCCGCGATATCGGTCCATGTGCGACCCATCTTGGCTGACGATTGGATCCGCAGCGCCGGTCCGGTCTCGACATTCTTCACCAAAGGCTTGATTGAAGTCCTCGTACCAAGGATGATTCGGCATCGGAAACCGATTCGCCCGCGCGGGTCCGGGACGAATTCATGGCGAGCGGATCACGCTCGAAAAATCCGGTTCGACCGACTGTTTCTGGTTTCGTCGCATCATCATCTTTTTCGACACGGGGGTAGCACTCTAAAACCATGGCAACCGACCCCCGCTACAAGATTTCGGTCGTGATCGCGACCTACGACCGTCCGGAACGTCTCCGTGAATGCCTTGAGTCCCTCACCCGGAGCGTCTTTCCCCGCGCTCTTTTTCAGGTCGTGGTGATCGACGATGGCAGCCCGCAATCCTCCGTGGAGGTCACCCGGTCGTTCGAATCGGAACTCAACATCCGATGCATCCGTCAGGAGAATCTGGGGC
>CAJWFU010000033.1:0-11133 GCA_913031315.1 uncultured Phycisphaerae bacterium
CGTGGTCGGGACTGGTTCGGACGATCGGGAGTCCGAGGGTCACGTTCACGGCCTTGTCCCATCCGAGTAACTTCACCGGAATGAGCCCCTGGTCGTGATACATGGCGACCACGAGGTCGTATTCACCCGCAGCGGCAGCGATGAAGATGGTGTCGGCGGGGTGGGGGCCGGTGGCATTGATGCCCTGGCGAATGGCGACGTCCACGCCGGGGGCGATCACGCGTCCATCCTCATCTCCGAGGATTCCGTTCTCGCCGGCGTGAGGATTGAGACCGCAGACTGCAATACGTGGCTGCTCCACGCCGAGGCTGCGGCAGAGTTCGTGTCCGAACTCGATGGTCTCGTGAATACGGCCGATCGTGAGGACGTTTTTCACATCCATCAAGGGAACGTGGGCGCTGGCGAGGACCACCCGAAGCCTTGGAGACACGAATGCCATCGCCTGTCGCTTGGCGCGGGTGCGATGAGCGAGGAGTTCCGTGTGCCCCGGCCATCGGAAGCCGGCCATCGACCATGATTCCTTGCAGATGGGGGCGGTGACGATCGCATCCGTTCGTCGAGGATCACCGAGCGGACGGAGGGCATCGGCGATGGCTTCCTCGACGAATGCCTTGGAGAGATGACCGGCGGTTCGATCCGGGCGAGCGTCTCGCGGGGGATGGAATTCGGTTTCATCGAAATCAATCACGGTCACCGGCGGCAGAAGCTCGCCGAAGGAACGATCGCTTTCATGGGCCACGCGGTACCAGTAGGGCCGGATGCCGGCCCGATCTGCCGCGAGGGTGAGAAGTTCGTTACGGCCATAGACGACGAAGCGAGCGGCTTCGTGCAGGCGGGGGTCGGCGAGCGCTTTCACAACGACCTCAGGGCCGATCCCCAGGGGATCTCCCATGCTGATGCCGATGACCGGTATGTCGGGGGCGTTGGACATGGACCCGAATTCTAGAGGGCCTGCCCGTCAGGTTTCTTCATGGATCCCGACCGAACCGTGGAGATTCTTTTTTTCCCGGTTCCGCGTGGGATTCAACGCCGAATTTCCACCGTCGAGTCGCCGGTATCAAGGATCTGGAAGAGCAATTCGATGTCGTCATCGGCGAGTGAGATCGAGCCCGGGAGCCGACCGCCTGGGATGCCGCCCGGATCATTCGTGCCGTGGATTCCGACCCCGCGGACCGCGGCGACCTCGCCGAGTCCTTCAAGTTCGATCCAATGTTCACCCACCGGATTTTCCGGATCGTTTGCTTTCCAACGGTCCCCGGTCACGGGATTGGTCCACGAGGGATTGCGTTGCTTGCCTCGGGGGGCGACCGTGTAGACGCCTTCCATCCCGTCGGCATCACTTCGGAGTCGAGGGCCGGTGGCGATTGGAAGGGCGATCAACAGATCCCAGGATCCTTCGATCTCCTGAAAGACGGCGACGTCCCGGGATGAGAGATCGACCACGGCATGAAACCTTCCCGTTGGTAGTTGCAGTGGACGACCGGCTCGGATCGCATTGGGATTCTTCAGGCCGTTGAGGCGGGCGATGAAGGTCTGCGAGGTTGGAACCTTCTCCCGACTCATGATCCTGCTCATCGAGTCTCCGGGACGAATGGTGTACGACCGTGTCCACGGCGAACCCGGCACGCCGGGATTCACGAGCATGGTCGCATCCGCGAGACGAGTCGAGAGGGATCTGGCGCGTTCTCGATCACGATCGAGGAGGCCGGCCACCCAGGCCTCGGTCAGTACCTGCCGGGCGTTCACGGGATCCGTGACGGCGAGTTCGCCTGCTTCCCGGAGTCGTCGATTGGCGATGGTCTGCCGCTCGATCTCCCGGGTGGTGTTTTCAATCGTCGGGAGGGTGGCGGGGCTGGATTCGGTCGGATCCGGGGTCACCTTGGCCACGTTGGTCGGTGGTTTGGCGGCCGGGACTGAAGCCCTGCTCGCATCGACGGGCGGCGCCATATCGATGGTCGGGATCGCGGTGGTGGAGGAATCTCGGCGGGCACGGTCACGAGTGACTGGATCAAGCGACCGGGGGCGATCGTTCGTGGCTCGTTCCGTTGGCGGCATTCGTTTCGGCGGTTTGATGTTCGACCGGTCCTCGACCTGAGCAGGCGAGTTGAGGTCGGTGCTGGCGACTGATTCGTTCGGGCGATCCCGGAACCACCACCAGCAGATGACGGCTGCGGCGATCAGAAACAGGATCACCAACCAACGCCCACGACGGCGGCGTCGACGACTTGTCATGTATGCCCGGCGACTGCCGGACCTGGCGGATTGGCTGGCAAGGGCCATGGAAGCATTCAACTCCTGAAGAAGGAACCGTCCGGACTCTTAGGAATCGGCCGTTTGGGGGTCTGAAGTCGAGAATCACCGGCGGAGAACCACTGAAATACCACGATCAGGCCGTCGCGGGGATGATCAGGATTTCGTCCATGACCGCGTCGTGGACCTCGATCGGGATCTCTTCGACCACCTGAACCTCGTGACAGACCCCGATGCGAATCACGGTTTCCGGGAGCGTGGAGAGCAGTCGGTCGTAATAACCGCCCCCTCGCCCCAGTCGATGCCCGGTCCTGGTGAAGGCGACTCCCGGCACCAGAACCACGCTCAACCCCTCTGGTGCCATCGTGGTCCATGGTTTTCTGGGGACTCGGAGACCGTATCGATCCCGTTCAAGATCGCCCAGAGAGTCGATCTTCACGGGGACCATCGAGCCGCGGGTCTCCAGTACCCCGGGGACGGCGACCGGGATGTGGAGGTGGAACAGCCGTTCGATGGTCGGATCAAGGTCGATTTCGATGCCATCCCCCAGATAGGCGAGTACGCCTGAGATTCGGCCCGATCCGGGGATGTCTGGGTGATCGAGGATGCGTCGAATCACGAGGTCCGGACTCGCGACCCTCGACTCGTCGGTGAGGCTTTCCAGTCGTCGTCGCCCATCTCGGCGGAGTGTCGCCTTGGTATCCGGGCCGTCGGGATCGCTCCCGCTCATTCGTGATGTTCCCGTCGGCGGCGTCGAGTCTCCTCGAGTCGGTCGGCGTGATCGACTTCCCCGCCACGATCGGTGGGCTCGTAGAAGATCTTTTCGACGCCGAGGTAGTCGGTGGTCCCGATCCCATCCGCTGCGGTGTGCGGTGATTGATACGCGGGAGCATCGGGGGCCCGCCCCTTCTTCATGCCGCTGATCAGAACCCGGGGAACCGGCTGGGTCCGGCCTTCACGGACGTCGGACATGGCGCTCCAGATCGCCCCGCTGGTCGCCCCGCTCTTCGGCGCCATGGCCATGTGGATCGCCGCCTGGGCGAGGGTCAGTTGGGCCTCCGGCATGCCGATCTTCTCCACCAGGTTCCAGGCCGCATCCGCGACCTGAATCGCCGTGGGGTCGGCCTGGCCGATGTCTTCGCTGGCCAGAATGGCGATTCGGCGGGCGATGAAACGAGGGTCCTCGCCCGCATGGAGCATTTTGGCGAGCCAGTAGACCGTGGCATCCGGATCCGAGCCTCGCATGGACTTGATGAAGGCGCTGATGGTGTCGTAATGGCCGTCGCCGGATCGGTCATGGACGACCGCGCGACTTCCCAGGGAACCAGCGGCCACCTCCCGGTTGATGCGGACCGGGGTGGCGCCGTCGCGTCGCAGACCCGGTCGCAGGCTCATGGCGGCGACCTCCAGGGCGGTGAGTGCTCGACGGGCGTCACCTTCGCTCATGGCGGCGAGATGGTGCAGTGCTTCGTCATCGACCTCGATGGCCAGGGGTCCGAGTCCACGCTCGTCCGCCAGGGCTCGTTGCATCAGGGTCGTCACGTCGGCTTCATCCAGCGTCCGCACCTCCAGCACCGTGGAGCGACTGGTGAGGGCCGCGTTCACCGCGTACCAGGGGTTTTCAGTGGTCGCACCGACGAGGGCGATCGCACCGCGTTCGACGTCTCCGAGGAGTACGTCCTGCTGGCTCCGGCTGAACCGGTGGATCTCGTCGAGGAACAGGATGGTCCGTCGACCCGAATCGCCGAGCCGGCGATCTGCAGCGGCGAGAATCTCCCGAATTCGAGGGACGCCGATCGCGGCGGCATTCTCCCGCTCCAGATGGGCTTCGAGTGCCTCGGCGACGAGAAGGGCCAGGGTCGTCTTTCCGGTGCCGGGAGGACCGTGGAGGATGATGGAACCCACCACCCCGGCATCGACGATCCGTCGGAGCACTCCGTCGGATCCGACCAGATGCTCCTGGCCCAGCACGTTCTCGAGGACGCTGGGGCGCAGTCGATGCGCAAGGGGCTCCGCGGCTTCCCGATGTCTGGCCCGGCCTTCTTCCCAGAGATCCTGCATGGATGAATCCTAATACGGGGCGGGGTCACAGACGTCCCAGACGGCCGGAAACTTGCTTCTGTCGGCAATCAAGGCCGCTTTTCGGACGCCGATTCACGGCCTTTGGAAAATCGGCCGATGCCGTGGCAGCGACGTCGACTTTGACGGATACCGTCTAGGGTCTCGTTTTTGAACTTTTGGTCCAGGGAATCCCTTCGTATGTGTGGAATTGTTGCCTACATCGGTCACCGCGACGCGACTCCGATCCTGATCGAAGGGTTGAAGAGACTCGAATATCGGGGGTATGACTCCGCGGGAGTGGCGGTCCAGACCGCTGACGGCTCGATGGAGATCTTTCGAAGCGTCGGTCGGGTACGAGTGCTTGAGGATTCGATCAACGAGGCCGGTGGAGTTCATGGACCGATCGGCATCGCACACACTCGTTGGGCGACGCACGGTGGCGTGACCGAAGAGAACGCTCATCCCCATCGGGACGATCCGGAACGTGGGCACGGCGTGGCGATCATCCACAACGGCATCATCGAGAACTATCAGTCGCTGCGAACCTGGCTGACGGAAAAGGGACACGTCTTCGAGGGAGAGACCGACACCGAAGTGCTGTCTCACCTGATCGGCGAGCTCTACCAGGGCGATTTGGAGAAGGCGGTGCAGGCCGCCCTTCAAAAGGTCGAGGGGGCGTACGCGATTGCCGCCATCTGCGACAAGGAACCCGGAGTGATGGTCGCCGCTCGCAAGGGATCGCCGCTGATGGTCGGGGTGGGCAAGGACGAATACGTGGTGGCTTCAGACCAGAGCGCCATCGTCGCACACACCAATCAGGCCTTCACCCTCGACGACTACACGGTGGCGAAGCTCACCGCGAATTCCTTCCGAACCTCGACCATCGACGATGTCGAAATCACGCCGGAGATTCGGAAGCTCGAGGTCGAGATCGAACAGATCGAACTTGGTGGATACGAGCATTACATGCTCAAGGAGATCCACGAGCAGCCGCGAGCCCTGAGACTCTGCCTCAAGGGCCGGATCGACGAGCGGGCCGGGCAGATCAAACTCGGTGGGGTCGAGGAGCATGGTCGAGAGCTGGCCCGGGCGAAGCGGGTGGTCTTCGTCGGTCAAGGCACCGCTCTTCATGCGGCGATGATCGGTGAATATCTCATGGAGGATCTCGCGAAGATCCCCACCGAGGTCGAGTTCGCAAGTGAATTCCGATACCGCAATCCGATCGTCGAGGAAGGCACGGTGGTGATCGCGATCAGCCAGTCGGGGGAGACCGCGGACACGCTCGCGGCCCTCGAAGAAGCACGACGCAAGGGTGCGACGGGCATCGGGGTGGTCAACGTCGTGGGATCGACGATCAGCCGTGAGACGGATGCGGGGGTCTACCTTCGCGTCGGTCCGGAGATCGGAGTCGCCAGCACCAAGGCCTTTGTCGGACAGGTGATGGTCAGCGCGATGCTCGCCACCTTCGCCGGACGACGTCGGTATCTCTCGCAGGATCACCTGAACACCGTGCTCGGTGAGATGAACGCGATTCCGGACAAGATCGAACGAGTGCTCGAGGGGGGGGATCACATCCGTGAGGCCACCGCCCGATTCGTCGAGCGCGAGAACTGGCTCTTTCTCGGGCGGGGTGTCAACTACCCGGTCGCGATGGAAGGAGCGTTGAAGCTCAAGGAGATCAGCTACATCCACGCCGAGGGCATGCCTGCGGCGGAGATGAAGCACGGTCCGATCGCCCTGATCGACGAGGGGATGCCGGTGGTCTTCATCGCGACCCGGAACAGTCAGTACGAGAAGGTGGTCTCCAACATCGAAGAGGTTCGGAGCCGCGGAGGGCATGTGATCGCGGTTGCCACCGAAGGCGACACCGAAATCGAAAGACTCTGCGAAGCGGTGTTCTACGTGCCCGACGTGATCGAACCTCTCCAGCCCCTGGTCACCGTGGTGCCCCTCCAACTTCTGGCCTACCACGCTGCGGTGCTGCGAGGCAAGGACGTCGACAAGCCTCGAAATCTTGCGAAGAGCGTGACGGTGGAGTGATTCGTGGCACGAGCCTCGTTCGACCCGCGAAAAGCAAGACTGAAAGGACACGGTGATGAAGAAGACGAATCCGGCGGAGTCCGGTGATCAGACCTGTTGTTGCGGGCGATCCAACACCAAGGTCATCCTGCTGCTCTTGATGTCGATCTTCGGCTTCGTCATGTCCGTGCTTCTCGCCAACGGGTGGCTGTTCTACGGAGCTTGACCGTTCCCGGGAGGATGGCCGTCCTACCGTCGTGAAGGTCCGTGAGGTCTCAGATCGAGCAACCCCCGATACCAAGAGATACCAAGAGATAGCAAGAGGTACCGAGAGGTACCGAGAGGACTCTTCGGCCAGTCTTGGGGCCAGTCTTGGGGCCAGTCTTGGGGCGAGTCGTGCGGGGAGAGAGAAGGTCGAGGAAGATACGGACTTTGGAATCCGTGGCAGCATTCCAGCGAAGCCATGGGTCATCGGAATCTTCACCTTCACCTTCAATCGAGACCGCACCCATGGCCATCCACAACAGAATCTTCGGCGTCGTCGCCGGTCTCGCCCTCTCCGCCGCTGGAATCGCCTGCTCGCAGTCGATGCCGGTCACGGATGAACTTCAGCAGAAATGGAGCGACAAGACGTTTTTCGACCTCAAGACGGATTCTCTCGAGGGCAAGCCCCTCGATCTCGCCGAATGGAAGGGAAACGCGATTCTCGTGGTGAACGTGGCGAGCCGCTGCGGCTTCACCCGACAGTACGCGGGACTGGAGAAGCTCTCCGACGAATGGAAGGGCAAGGGACTGATCGTGGTCGGGGTGCCGTGCAACGACTTCGGCGGCCAGGAGCCCGGCTCGGCCAAGGAGATTCGGGAATTCTGCACCACGAAGTTCGCGGTGGAGTTTCCACTCCTGGCGAAGCAGTCATCCAAGCCGGGCAAGAATCAAGGGGTGATCTTCGAGTACCTGGGAACCCGCACCGAGAAGCTTCCGGGCTGGAACTTCTGCAAGTATCTCGTGTATCCCGACGGCACCAAGGTCGATTTCTTCGACAGTCGGGCCGCGCCGGACGGGAAGGAACTCGACGCGGCGATTCGCAAGGCGGTGGCGACGGCCAAGCCCGCAGCGCCGGCGAAGGCCGCGAAGTCCGAACCGAGCTGAGGCGGTCACTCAGGATTTAGGAATCAGAGTCCGGCGATCCGCCGACGGGATGGTCCGAAGAGATCAAGGCCTGCGGCACCAAGGGCGAGTCCGAAGGCCAGGCCGGGACCGATTCCCCCGAGTGAGACCGCCGCGGCAGTGAACGCGAGCTGTGGGCCGGAGGCGCCCGACGCCAGCATGCTGGTGGACCAACCGACACTCGGCGTAGGAAGGTCATCCGATTTGGATCTGGACGTCGATGTCGAGTCGCTCGCAGCGGCAGGCATGCCGGTGAATCGAAGTCCGACGAGCCACGCGAGGGCTCGTCCGTCACCGGCCACCAGCATCAACCCGATCGTGATGATCCAGGGCGTCTCGAGCAGGACCTCACTCCGCAGCACGCAAAGCGCCCCAAGGCTCGGAAGCACCACGGCTCGAAGCACCCACCGTCCTCGCCCGCGACCTCGGACCGACCGGAATCGGGCGTGGAGCGCTCCGAAGACGAGCAGTGGAAGCATGGCCACGCTCCAGGCCGGACTGCCCAATATCAGAGCGATGAGACCCAGACCGACGATCAGAAGGCTTGCGATCACATTCGTGTTGATCACCAGTGGCCAGACCTCGAGACGCACGAGTTCGCGGGCATCCTGACCCGCGACGGGCCAGGCGGCGGCGGAGACCGCGATCGCCGCAAGCACCACCGCGGGATCATCCGGTTCCCGCCCCATGATCTTGAACAATGCGATGGCCAGTACGGCCGGCAGAAGGATCACCCAGAAAGCCAGCGCGACCGTCGTTCCCCGGTTCGTTCGGTCGAACCGCTCACGTCGCGGCGATGGAGCCGTCGCCCAGCCCAGCCAGAGCGCTGCCGCTGCGAGGGCCATGGTGGCCACCGACCAGGGACGGGCATGCTGAAGCATCTCCGCGGCGGCCGCCATGGCAAGGGCACCAATCACGGAATCTCGTTCGATCAGGCCGGTGGCCTGAGCCTCCGGCCCGAGTTCCGCGGCTCCGGAAGCGATCACGAAGGCCTGTCGTTCGGAGACGGCGTCATCGACCGCCTGCCGCGCCTCGATGGCACCCATCACCGTCTCATCCCAGAAATCAGGGGCGATCCGACCCAGGACCGTCGGGCCGAAGAGGACGCCGACCAGGACGCCGGCGATCACACCTTCGGACACGAGGCCGAGGCGTCGGAAAACGACGGCGACGCCGGTCGAGGCGATGATGATGACGAGAAGAAACAGAATCGAGGAGATCATGGCAGGTGACGCGTAGAGTACGGATTCCAGCCGTAGGGACCTCGATCCCGTTCTGCTTTCACCTTGAGATCGCCCGGAATCATTCCATGACCCGACTTTCATCCATTCTCCGTCGGTCACCGCGCCTCCTCGTCGGCCTCCTCGCGTTCACGGCGGGTGTCGGCACGTCAGCGGCGGCGGATGACCTGGGAGAGGTGCTGGACCTGGTCCCCGCGGATGCCACCGCGTGGGCGGTTTCGCCCAGCCTGTCTCGCATCAATGCCGATCTTGCTGATCTCATCGACCGGGCGAATCGCCCGGAATTGGCGGTCGCCGGGCGACCCATGGACGTGCTCGTCTCCCAATTCGGAGTCGCGGCGGGTTTCGACGAGCGGGGCTCACTCGCGGTCTGGACCGTGACGGTCGAGGATCTGCTCGAAGGTGTCGGCGTGGTCGCGGTACCGGTGGAGAGTGCCGCCCGATTCCTCGAAGCGAACTTCACCCCCGAACCGGGTGGTGGACCGAACGCCCATCGTCGACCGGACGGCACACTCCTGTTTTCCCGCACGCTTGACGAGCATGTGCTGTTGTCTCCCCGCCGCGATCTGGTGGATCGATGGGAGGCGTCCGAAGGTGGCGTCGATCGAATCTCCCACGTCTTCGGCGAGCCGGCCCTGCAAGACATGCGTCGGGCCGATCTTCTACTTCGAATCGCCGGGAGCGCGATGTCGAAGATCCAGGAGATCATTCAAAGCGAAGCGATGAATCGCGACGACGACGTCGTGGCGGCGCTCCCGATGAACACTGCGGCCATTGCAGATCGCTTTCAATCGGCGATCGGAGGTGCGGAAGACATCGTGGTCGGGATCGATGCCGATGCCCTCGCTCTGGGGATCCGCGGCTGGACCCGCTACGCGGCGGGAAGCGACATCGCAGCGGTCGCCGCCACCGTGAAGAAGAGTGAGTCACCGCTTCGACTCCTGCCTCCGGGACCGTTCTACCTCGCCGCGGGCATCGATTTCCGTGCTTTCGGAGGGCCAGCCGGATTCGAACGCATTCGCCGAGTGTTTGGAACCGACCTCCCGCTTCCCGCTTCCGCCACGGAACTCGGGACGCATCTGGATGCGATCGCCTTCTCCACCCGGCCGAGCAAACTCGGTGTGGCGATGGGCGGCATGCTCAACGACGCGTCGCTGGTGATCGCCACCGACGAACCGGATGCCGCCCGGATGGTGATGGAAGAGGCCGTGGTTTCGCTCAACGGGGTTCAGGGCGCGATTGAACGTGAGGCGACCTTCGAGCGAGCCGTCACCCAACGGAGGGGTGGCGTCGCCGACCAGATCACGGTGAAGTCCGAGATTGCGCCGGAGGCCGCGCGGGAAGAAGGGGCTCGGGTCGGTGATGCATCGATCGAGCTCACCGCGACCCGGCTGATCTTCGGGCCACGGGGCTGGCTCGGACTCGGCAAGGAAGTCGAGGATGCGTATCTGGTGACCTTCAGTCGACGGCCGGACGTCATGGCTCGAACCGATGAGGCGGTGACCGGTGGGGAGGGTCTGGATTCGGATCCGGTGCTCTCCGCGATGCGGTCATGGATGCCCTCCGACGCCGGAATGCAGGCGTTCCTTGATCTGGGCCGTCTTGCATCACTTGCTCGGCAGGTGGCCAAACTCATCCCCGGCGGGGAGGAGATGGTGCCGGATCTGGCGGCGGCGATGCCTCCGGTCGGATTCGGTCTGAGTCTCGTCGCGGGAGATCAGGAAACGGCTCGGATCGAGTGGGGCGTGGTGATCCCCAGTGAGGTCATCGGGGTGGGTGCCGGACTCGGTCTGCGTGAACTCGGGCCGGGAGCCCTGGGCGCCGGCTCGGAATGACCACTCGATCGCGACCCTCCAGCTGGCGACTTTCAGCGACTCGGACGCTTGAGCTCGAGCCCTGGTGCCTCATGGGCATCCTCAACGCGACGCCGGACAGTTTCAGCGACGGAGGGATTCATCTGGATCCGGTCCGAGCCGCGGACGCCGGCGTGGCCATGGTGGACGCGGGGGCGACGGTATTGGATGTCGGGGGTGAATCGACCCGCCCGGGTGCCGACCGCATCGGCGTGGAGCAGCAGATCGCCCGGGTGGTGCCGGTGATCACGGAACTCCGTCGACGGCGGGCCACCGAGAAGATCGCGATCACGGTGGACACGACCCGGGCGGCGGTCGCCGACGCGGCGCTGGGAGCGGGAGCCGATGCCATCAACGACGTTTCGGCCGGCTTGGAGGACCCTGAGATTCTCGCCCTGGCGGCTGACCGTCGAGCGGGCATCATCTTGATGCACCGGCTTCGCCCCCCGGATGAGGACGTGTACAGCGACCGGTATGAGACCCCGCCGCCGTACCTGGATGTGGTTGCCGAAGTGCGAGCCCACCTCGGTGATCGGGCGACC
>CAJWFU010000034.1:0-11021 GCA_913031315.1 uncultured Phycisphaerae bacterium
GGAACCATCCACATCCAGGATCGAAACCACTCGGTCTCGTCCCGGCAACGTGGACGCCTCGGGTTCTCGACGCGGAACCATCAGCCATTCGTCGCCGTCGAGATACCGTCGATAGTCGATTCGACGGTACCGCCGCATCGACTCCGGATCACGAACCACCACGCGAGTATCGGGATGGGCCTTGAGCCAGTCTCGCCATCGGACCACGGAAACTCCGGGCACCGTTTCCAGACGCGAACCCACCGCCGCGCCCGCGATCGCGCGGCCGTCGTGAGCGGACCAGAGCGTCGCGTCCTCTTTTCCATCATGCATGAGAAGCGCGAGGTCATCGAGCAGCCCACTCACTTCGAAATCAGGTTCGCTTCCATCGGCAAGGCGACGCCGGAAGATCGAGGCCTCGTCGATCAGCGGGGATCGCGTGACCACGATGGGCACGCCACCAACCTCATCCAAGACCACCTCATGAGCATCCACGACGAAGAGTGGATAGGCCCTCGACTCGCCGTTGATCTCCACCCCGATCACCCGATCGGTGCTCACAACCTCTTTCTGCCACTTCCGGGAGTTCGATGCGTTCCAAGCCGCCACTTCGCCGCCAGGCAAGGTCTCCGGAGACTCATACGTCGGCAGAAAGCCACGAGGATTCCCGGTCGCGACCATCGCGGCCGGCTCGATGACCGATCCAGAAAGGTCGACACCATAGGTTTCGGGATCGGATCCGTTTCCCACCGGGCCGTCACCCAGAAAAACGCCCGCAAGGCCCCAGAGCAGAACGGCCCCGCCCCCCGCGAATGCCAGGAAGATCGTCCACACCAACGGCCAGCGGCCGGAGCTCCTCGAAGGGGCATCTTCGCTCACGGCGTGACTTCCGAAGTTGCATCCTCGGGTTCGACGGGGATCGCCGCCCCGTCCATGCCGACCGGACGTCCACCACCGTCGAGCCATGCCTTGGGTGAAACGGGTCCTCGATCGAGCACCATCACGCCGAGAACCAACGGCAGATACATGAGGCTTGCGAGAAAAGCGGATCGAGCCCGGGTGTCATCCGGCCGCCGCCAGAACTGGTAGCACCGAAAGGTGAACCAGAGACCGAACACCACCGAAGCGGCGGCACTCCACCAACCGGCCACTCCGAAGAGGGTCACGAACAGACCGACCGGGACCAGCAACGCCGCGGTGGAAGTCATCACCTGACCGGTGAGTCGACCGTCGACGTCGAGAACCGGAAGCATCTTGTGACCGCCGCGACGATAGTCATCCCGGTACAGCCACGCGAGGGCGAAGAAATGCGGGAGTTGCCAGACGAAGAGCAGAGCCCCGACGATCCAGGCACCGGTCTCCAGACCGCCGGTCGCGGCCGCCCAACCGATCATGGGAGGAATGGCACCGCAAACAGCGCCCAACAGCGTGTTCAAGGTCGAGCGAGGCTTGAGGGGGGTGTAGATCGCGATGTAGATCACGATGTTCAGAAGCGCGAGCCCCCCGGCAAGATTGTTCACCGTTCCGACGAGCAGGGCAAAGCCCGCGTAGCCGGTCACCACTCCCGCGATGAAGGTGACCGTTCTTGAAAGACGGCCGCTTGCGACCGGTCGGCTTCGGGTTCGATGCATTCGGGCATCACGGACATGTTCGATCACCTGATTCAGGATCGCCGCACTCGCCGCGGCAAACCCCGTTCCAATCAGCGTGAGTCCCAGTCGGGTCCAGTCGACGTCGGCGGCCCCGAATCGCCCCAGGGCATACCCCACGGCCGTGGTCACCAGGACGAGCAGGTTCAGCCGCATCTTGGTGAGATCGATGAGCATGGCTCGAAGTCCCGGCCTGGTCGGAGGCACCTCGGAATCCTCGGGGATCCTCTGGTCGGGGTTCGAGCTGGAATTAGTGGGAGCGACAGACATCGATTGAGAGCAGTGTAGATCCGACGCCGACAAAAAAACGGCTGGGCGGCATGAGATATCGAATCCCTCCGCGGAAAGAAGCCCGCCATCTTCTGATCGAGTTGACGAGGCTCTCAGGTCGGAACGCCATGATTCGAAGAAAGCCACGTCGAGAGAACGACCCTTGCTCGTCAAATCCGCCTTTGCCGCCGTGATCGCCGCGAGGACGGCCGAGCCATGCCTGCCATGACCGGTGATCGCCGAATCCATCAAGGCCATGGGTTTCGCCACCGATGGCGATCAAGATCTGAACCGCGGGCACCTCACCATCATCCTCGTGGCCTGGGATTCGTGATCCGGAAACAGCGTTCCACGGTTCGACATCTCATCGAAAGCGACGGCCGCCGTTCGGGTGGGGCTCCGGTTGGCTTCACGGACTAGAATCCGAGCCTTCTTTCAGTCGAATACGGGTCAGCCTCGGAGCCCAGAACCCATGCATGACGCGACCCTCTCCCCCGCAGTTCGACGAAGTCTCATCCTCGGCCTCGGTTTCGCGACCACGACCGTCATGTGGGCACTCGGCTACCTGGCCTTCATGAATCCGGGCCTGATCGTCGGTGAGATCGTCTTCGGTCTCGAAGTTCTGGTGATCGCGTTCGGAGGACTTGCCGCGGGACGCACCCTGGGAACGATCTCCGCCGGCTTCTGGACCGGCGTGGTTTCCGCCATGGTGAATCTTCTGGTCGTCGGGAGCATCGTGAGGAGCGGCGATGGAAGCCTCATCGCCTGGATCGGCGGGCTGTTCGTCCTCTCCGCGGGACTCGGCGGAGTGGGAGCCGCGATCGGCCGCCGTTGGTTCGCCCCGGATCGAGTCGGCCGACTCGATCCCACGGGATTCTTCTCCCTCGTTGCCGCAGCCACGGTCTTCGTGTTGATCGTCACCGGCGGACTCGTCACCAGCATGGAAGCAGGCCTTGCGGTTCCGGACTGGCCGAACTCCTTCGGCCACAACATGCTGCTCTACCCCCTGAGCGAGATGACCGGGGGGATCTTCTACGAGCACGCCCATCGCCTCTACGGGATGCTGGTGGGCCTCACCGCGATCGTGCTCCTGATCCTCGTCTGGATCCACGACCGACGAGGATGGGTTCGCGGATTCGCCTCGGCGATCTTCGTCATGGTCTGCATCCAGGGTCTCATGGGCGGCCTTCGGGTCACCGGCCACCTGACCGACAGCCAGGTGGACGTGCAGCCCAACACCGTGCTTGCGATCGCTCACGGTATGTTCGGCCAGCTCACATTCGCGGCCTTCGTGGCGCTGGCGGCCATCTCCAGCCGGCGTTGGCGTGACCCCTCCATTCGACCGGTCCGCCTCACGGAAGCCGGAGGAGATCGGACCTGGTCGGGTCTGCTTCTCGCCGCGATCATTCTTCAACTCTTTCTGGGTGCGTGCTATCGCCACCTGGCCACCCCAGCCCTGGACGGCGCCCCGAAGCCGGAGCCTCCGGCGTGGGCCATGCACGGACACCTGACCTTCTCGATCGCGGTCGTGGTGATCGCCCTCATCGCAGGACTCAGGGCCAAGGCCCGCCGAGACGCGGGAATTCCAATCGTCCCCGGGACCGGCCGAACCGTGAACGCCCTCGTCGGACTCCAGTTCGTGCTCGGCATCACCGCATTCGTGACCACGGTGCTTCGGCGGACGACGGAGATCCCGATCTGGGAACTCGTCCCGACATCCGCCCATCAGGCCAATGGTGCCTTGCTCCTTGCTGCTTCGGCCGTCCTCTTCGCGACAGTGCGTCGATTCGAGGTTCCAGAGCCGACCCCGATCCAAGGCGTCGCCGCCAGTACGGCTTGATCGATCGTCCCGGCTCGAGCGCGGTCAGGTTGCGGCACGAAACCAGGTGGCCCACAGGATGGTCGCGTACAAGCCGAGCCAGGCGAGATCCAGAAAGTGCCAATACAGGCCGACGTAGGTCACACCTCGGTGATTTTCCACCGAGTAATACCCCTGCCGAGCGTTGCGGGCGACCACCCCCATGGGGATCACACCCCCCAGAACGTGCAACGCGTGCAGCGCGGTGAGCACATAGAACGCCCAGGCCCAGAGATTCGAATCTAGATGTATGTGTCGGGACAGAAGATCCCACCACGCGATCGTCTGACCCACGAGAAAAGCCACGGACAGGCCGAAGGTCCAGGTCATCCATCGGGCAAGACCGAGCGCGTCGCCGCGGCCCGCGGAACGACTCGCCAGCACCATGGTGCCACTCGAAACCAACAGGATCAACGTACTCACGCCCAGAGCCCAGGGCAGCCCACCATCACCGTCGGGAGGCCAAGGTCCTGAATCCTGCAGCCGAACCACGATCACGCCGAGCATGGAGGCCGCGAAGACCATCGCCAGGGAGGCGATGAAGCAGAGCATCCCGAACACGCCGGCTCGGGCGCGTTCCCTCGGATCCTCGAATGGCGTGACGGTGCGGGCCATGAAATCGGTTCCGTTCGAGGCCTTTCACGACGGAACCCCGCACCAGGCGGGGTTCCGTGTTCATTCCTGTCGCCCGACTCGGGAGTCGGTCAGTCGAGCTGCTTGTACGCCGTGATCGGAGCCCCGGGGGCCACGTCGTCGAGCTTGAGCTGCACGCCAGCCGGATTGCCCTCGATGATCTGGGGCGAATACTGGCCCGAATCCATCAGGACGAAGACCATCAGCAGGACCGCGAACACGATCGAGCCGACCAGCATCAGTCCGTTGAACGGTCGATCCCAGCGCAGGTGCATGAAGTAGAGACAGACCAGCGTGGCCTTGAAGCCCGCGATCGACAACGCGATCGGGATGTTCAATTCCCCAGCGTCGACCGCGTGCACTCCGACCGTGAGGATGGTGAGCACGATCAGGGCGAACGCGGTTCCGAAGAGCGGTCCGTAACCGACGATGTGGCCGAGCCCGTGCTCTTCGTGTTCGTCGGAGTCGTGATTGACGGTGGCTTCTTGTGACATGGTGCTTGATTCCGTGATCGGGGCGGTCGGGTCTTCGAGCGAAAAAGGCCGCCGCGGTCAGTGGATCAGGTAGAAGAGCGGGAAGAGGAAGATCCAGATCAGGTCGACGATGTGCCAGTAGAGGCCGCCGAGATCCACCGGGGTGAAGTACTTCGGACCGAACTCACCTCGCTGGGCTCGCCAGATCAGCCAGCCGATCACCCCCATGCCGATGACCACGTGAATGCCGTGGAGGCCGGTCATGCAGAAGTAGATCGCGAAGAAGAGGTGAGTGTTGACCGGCATCTCAGGATCGGCGAGGTGACCCATCGCCGAATCCTTGGTCTCAATGACCTCCTGTTTCGCAGCCAGCGTGTTCGCCAGTCCGGCGGGCCCGATGGCCGCGGTGGACACGCTCGAGGCGGCCTCTTCCGGACGATTGACGAGATTCGAGAGCGCCTCGGAACGGGCCGCTTCGGCGTTGGCTTCTTGCGGGGCGGCGAAGATCGGATCGACGAGCGTCGCCTCGGCGACCTGCACCAGGTCGCTCTCGGCTTCGTCGGTCGGATCATAGAACCCGGTACCCCAGACGAGATTCTCATGGAACTTGTGGTTGTATTCGAACGCCTTGATGACCAGGAAGCCCACGGCGCCACCCATGGTGAGCCAGAGCATGACGACCAGCAGGACCTTCCGTCCCTCCTGGGCGTACCGAACCGCCAACGCCATCGTGAGGCTCGAGGCGATCAGAACGCAGGTGTTCAAGCCACCCATCGTCGTGTCCAGGAAGTGACTCGCATACGAGAAGACCTCGGGACTGCGGGCCCGGAGGACCACATAGGCCGCGAAGAGCCCCCCGAAGAAAAGGACTTCCGTCGCTAGGAAGAGCCACATCCCGAGCTTGCCGGAGTCGAACTGCTGTTCCATCGACTCGAAGTGGTGCGCGAGGTGGGGATCGTGGCCATGACCATGATCGTCATGATCATGGTCATCGGCTTGATCGGAAGGATTGGCCTGGATGGAGGTCATCCGTTTGGCTCCGTGGTTCTTGAACCGTCCCGTCGGGACGGCGGCGAGGGGTCATTTGGAATCGGACTTGAGCGAAGGATCCGCGTCTCGATCGACGACGTAGCCCTGCTCCTCTTCGTCCCAGCGGACGACACTGAAGTCATAACAGTCGCCGACCGACGGCGTGGTCTTGAAATTGTCGTGCGGGGGCGGCGACGAACACTGCCATTCGAGGCTTCGGCCGCCCCAGGGGTTTGCCGGAGCCTTCTTGCCCGAGATCAGCGAGGAGATCAGGTAGTAGGCGGTCCAGAAGAAGCCCGCCGCCATGATGTACGACCCGATGGTCGAGATCACGTGGTAGACCTGGAATTCGGGCTGGTAATCGTAATACCGACGCGGCATGCCGTGACTGCCCAGCATGAACTGGGTGAAGAAGGTCACGTTGAAGCCGATGAACACCAGCCAGAAGCCGATCGCACCGTGCCGCTCGTTGTACATGCGTCCGAAGATCTTCGGCCACCAGTGGTGGAGGCCGCCGATCATCGCGATCAGGGCCGAGCCCATCATCACGTAATGGAAGTGGGCCACCACGAAGTAGGTGTCGTGAAGGTGGATGTCGGTGTTCAGGGTGCCGAGGTGAAGCCCCGTGAGGCCCCCGATGGTGAACAGGAAGATGAAGCCGAGGCCGTACAGCATCGGCGTGTTCAGACTGATCGAGCCCTTGTAGAGGGTCGCAAGCCAGTTGAAGACCTTGATCGCCGATGGAATCGCGACCGAGAAGGTGATCGCGGAGAACAGGACGTTCATCAGCGGGCTCTGGCCCGAAGTGAACATGTGGTGTCCCCACACCAGGAAGGAGAAGATCGCGATCGCCACCGAGCTGAACGCGATGAACCGGTATCCGAAGATGTGCCGGTGGGCGTGGACCGAGATGATCTCTGAGATGATTCCCATCGCCGGCAGGATCATGATGTACACCGCCGGGTGCGAGTAGAACCAGAAGAAGTGCTGGAAGAGCACGGGGTCACCACCCATGGCCGGGTCGAAGAGTCCGACCTGGGCCACCCGTTCGACGATCAGCATCAACAGGGTGATACCGAGGACCGGGGTCGCCAGGACCTGGATGAGCGCGGTCGCGTAGGTCGCCCAGAGGAAGAGCGGCATGCGGAACCAGGTCATCCCCGGAGGCCGCAGCTTGTGGATGGTCACCACGAAGTTGATGCCGGTGAAGATCGAACTGAAACCGAGAATGAACACCCCGACCACGACCGGGATGACGCCCGCGGTGGTCGTGGTGGTCGAATACGGGGTGTAGAAGGTCCAGCCGGTGTCGAAACCACCCACGCACAACGAGACCACGGCGCAGATCGCACCAATGATCCAGAGGTAGAAGCTTCCGAGGTTCAGGCGCGGGAAGGCGACATCCTTCGCCCCGAGCATCACCGGCAGAATGAAGTTGCCGAGCGCCGCCGGGATCGAAGGGATGATCACCAGAAACACCATGATCGCCCCGTGCAGGGTGAAGAACTGGTTGTAGGTGTCGGCGTTCACGCCGGGGATCGTCTGCCCGGGAGTGAGGAGCTCGGTCCGGACCAGAAGGGCGAACACGCCGCCCAACAGGAACGACGACAGCACCGCGAAGAGGTACATCACACCGATTCGCTTGTGATCAAGCGTCAGGGCCCACGAGAGGAAACCTCGGGTGTACGTCAGGTAATTGTCGACCGGCGGGACGACGGCGTTATCGGCGGGATTGTTGGCTTCGATGGTGGTCATCGGTTACCTCTGGTCGGACTGGTGGACGGACGGAGTCCGCCACGCGGCTGGGGCGTCTGGAAAATGGATCTCGAAAACACTCGCGATCCGTAAGATTCTCCGCGAAAACCGGCCACCCCGACCGGTGCCCGCGGAGGGGTGAACGTCACTGGGTCCCGGCGGCGGTTCCGATGAACCGTCCCGAGGCGTCGAACTGGTCTATCCGCTTCATCATGCCCAGGAGGGCGTCGATTCCCCGGTCTCCGATCTGCCCGCGGAAGTGCGGCATGTTCGGACCGTACCCCTTCACGAGGAGTTCACCGGGGTTGTAGATCGAGGCACGGATGTAATCCTCGGGTGTCTCGTAGAGCTTGCCCGGCCCGATGTAATCGGCGAGCGTGGTGTTCGGGCGTCCCTTGCTTCCACCGACGATCGGCGTCGAGCCATCCTGGCTTCGTTCCCAGACGTTGCCGAGACCGGCCAGGGTTCCGTCCTTCGGGTTGCCCCAGGAAGGTCCGGTGTTGGGACCACCGTCGATGGTGTGGCAGTTCGCACACTTGGTGTAGAACCGCGGCCCGGCGACGGAGTAGAGCTCTTCGTCCGTCATGTCGTCGAGCCAGCGAGCCTGCTGCTCCTCCCAGGCCTCGAACTCCGTTTCGGCGAGCACGAACACCTTCTTGTTCATGTTCGAGTGGCCGGTGCCACAGTATTCGGTGCAGAAGAGGTGGTGACCGGTCGACGTGAACTGCATCTCGTCTTCGGGAACGATTCCGGTCGGCTCGTCGGCTTGGATCCAGAGATAGGAGTACCGACCGGGGACCACATCCTTCTTCACCCGGAAGTCCGGGATGTAGAGACTGTGAAGAACATCGTTGCTTCGCATCACCAGCTTGACCGGCTGGCCGGCGGGCACCACCAGATGGGAACTCGTCGCACCATTGGGGTACTTGAAGGACCAGTCCCACTTCAGGGCGACGACATCGATCTCATAGGAGTCCTTCGGGGGCGTCGAAAGATCGAGGAAGCCCTTGAATCCCATGAAGAAGATGGCCACCATCAGCAGCAGGGGCACGACCGTCCAACCGACCTCGAGGGGCGTGTTGTGAGTCGGCGCATCGGGCTGGTAGTTGACCTTGGTCCCCTTCTGGCGGTACTTCCAGGTGAAGTAGACCAGCGCGATCACGATTCCCGCAAAGGACACGTAGCAGAGCCACGTGATCGCCATGAAGGCGAAGTCCGTGTTCGGAGCGAGCGTGCTTGCCTGTTCTGGAAGCCAGAAGTTTCCGCTGAGTTCGCGGGATTCGGGAACACGCTCGATGGCCGGGGCCACCGCGGTTTCCGCTTGCGCGAGAGTCGAGGGGAGGATGTTGGCGAGGTTGCTGAGGGAGTCGATCATCGTGTTCTTCGTCGCAGGATTTCGCCGTTGCACGGCGGGATGACCAGAGCGTGCGTCGGGCACGTCGGTTCGAAGCGTTCCGGTCAGGTTTCAGTCGTCGCCGGAGGTTGGGAACCGCCGGAGGTTTTCGGGAGCGAGGACGAGGTCGGGTCGCGGAGCCAGAGAAGCCCCAGCCCGACGATCATGAGGAGCACGGTCACGAAGCCTCCGAGTTGCATCACTCGGAACGCGAAAAGCTGATAGGAACCGGATTCCGGGTCGTACACGTGGCACCAGAGAATGAATCTCTGAAGCGTCGATCCGATTCGGCCCTCTCCGCCCTCCATGATGGCGAAACGCAGGGTCTGGGGATCGAAGTCGACCCCGTAGAGATAGCGGGAGATGCGTCCGTCCGGGGTGATGACGAACAATGCCGCTGCATGGGCGAATTCGCCATCTTCCTGGAGTCGGTAGCCGAAGCCGACGGCATCGGCCAGTGCTTTCGAGTTCTTCCCGGAACCGGTCAGGAAGTGGAATCCTCGGGAAGCACCGGGCCGGTCGTATTCGAGCAGGTACCCCTTCTCCTTGAGGATCGCGATTTCGGGACCCTCCTGAGGGTTGACACTCACGGAGATCAGGTCGAAATCGGTTCCTGCGTCCAGATCGTCGACCCCGGCCAGTCCATCCATCGCCGCGTTCAGCACGAGGTCGCAGAGCATCGGGCACCGGAAATACCCCATCTGCAGGATCACCGGCCGGCTGCCGTCGATGAGATCACCCAACCGGACGTCCCGACCGTTTTCATCGACGAACTCCAGATCGAGCGGCAGCCGCTCGTCCAGGTGCTCGATGATGTCCACGCCTTCGAGTTCCGCGGGCAGGTCTTCGTTGAATTCCGAGGGCGGAGCCGAAACCGCTTCCCTCGCCGAGGCTTCCTGCGCGGCATCAGTGCCGTTGGCGATGAACATCACCATCGAGGAGATCAGCATCGAGCCAACCATCACGGAGCCACGCAGCCACTGACGAGACCGAATGGTCCGTCGCTCGGCCTGCTGGGTCGGGATGGAGGGTGACACGGGGCTCATCGGGTGGCGACTGATCCTTCAGAGATCTCTTCGGAGGAGGAGCGAGACTTCTCCTCCGCGATGATCAGGTTCATGGCGTTCGACACCGGAATGCGATATCGCTTCTCGGATTCGCCGTCGGCGTTCTCGATTTCGTAGGTGCCGGACTCGGTCAGGGTCTCCTGCTGCGAGAGCTTGAGCTCCTGAAGTTCGACCACGGGCTTGTCGACGACCTTTCGCTCGACCTCGCTCGCTTCGAAACCAAAGAACATCGAGGCGAGGGCCAGCACCGTGACCACCATCAGCACGATGCTCACGAGGGACAGGAACCAGGTGGAACCTGCTTCCGGGTCGTCCATCATCACGGGATTGGTATTGGTTGAAGAATCACTCATGTCGTTGGTTCGCTCTGGAGGTTGTTCGTCGGGTCCGGCTCTTCGGATCGGATCAACGGGGGAAAGCCCCCGTGGAATTCCGGATCCGGGTCACTGGTTCTCGAACGAAAGTCCTTCTTGGAGTCGGGGGTCACGAATCGCAAGCAGTCGATTCACGCGGAAACGGCGGATGGTCATCCAGACGAAGACCCCCATAACTCCCGCAAGCATCGTGTAGTTGATCGGATTGAAGATCCCGGTCGAATCACCGGCATGAGCCTCGACCACCTCGAGGTAGGTCTTCGCGGTGTAGGCGTCCTCGGGGACCACGGGCATCACCAGCCAGAAGAGATCGAGCCAGGCGAACGCCAGCATCCAGATCGCCCCCAGCGTCAGGTACCAGGACATCCTCTTGGTCCACTTCGAAATCAACGCCACGAAGGGCACCACGAAGTGGCCGAAGAGCAGCAGCAGAGAAATGCCTCCCCAGCCGCCGATCTGACGGGCCAGGAACCAGCCGGTCTCCTCCGGGATGTTGGCGTACCAGATCAGCATGTACTGGCTGTAGCCGATGTAGGCCCAG
>CAJWFU010000035.1:0-10982 GCA_913031315.1 uncultured Phycisphaerae bacterium
GTCGAGATCGACGCACTGTTCGTTGCCGTCGAGGGTGAAAGCCGTGTCGCCGTCCGCGTGTCGCGAGACCACGGCGGCGATCGCTCGCAGTCGTGGCTCGTCGAGTTCGCGCTCACCGCAGATCTTGATCTTGAATCGTCGGAGACCGTATCGCCGGATGTCCTGCACCAGGGTCTGAGGGAGTCCGTCGTCCACCCGGTCGCCGGGGTCGACATCGTCGTCGGTCAGGGGATCGAGCATGCCGATGGTGTGTCGGACCGGGAGCCGATCGAGTCGAGCGGGGAGCATGGCGGGGGACCAGTCGCCGGTCTCTGCGACCAGGCGTCGAGCCTGGAAACCGAAGAGGTCGCCGCGGATGCCCTGGTCGAACGAGACTTCGGCCAGTCGGCAGGCGGCATCGATGATCGCTCGTTCCACCATGGCCACGCCGAAGCCGCGGACCAGCACGTCGGCATCGCCATGATTCCGGCTGCCCACCCGTTCGATCCGAAGGACTTCGGCGATGTCGAACACGGGATGGGGACCAGCGGTCACCGTGAGTTCACGGGCGAGGTCGGCGGCCCTTTCCACACTCGCGGCGAGGGCCATCGAGTCCTCTTCAGGCGTTCGGCCCGGATTCTTCTCGAACCACTTTGGGACCAGCAGATCCCCGGCGCGGCCCATCTCCCGACGTCCATCCGCCGTCTCCACTTCGATCTTGAGTTCGGCGAGCGGGACATCTCTCAGGATCTGGACCCCGAATTTGAACGGAAGTCGGGTCTGGATCGATCGTTGGACGAATCGATGTTCGAGGATCCGGAGAAACATGATCCGGTAAGCCTATCCGTTCGAGGCTGGGACCCGACCATCACGGGTGGCAGGTGTCCGAATCCCCACGTGGGCGCAAAATGTCGGATCCGGCCTCTGAAGCGGGGGTTCCATCGGTTAACTTGGTGCCGAACAGTTTCCCCATCGAGCCTTCCCGGGCTCGAAGCGTTCGCTTCCCGCAGTTCCAACCCGCAACCGGAGATTTGAAATGAGTGGTACCTGCAACCAGAGGCTGAAGACCTACGCCTCGCTGGCTTCCATACCCACGATGGCGGCAGCCGGTGGCATGGCCGTGACCGAAATCGCCACGGCCGACATCGTTTACCAGTCCGTGTCGTTGGCCATTGGTGGAGAGGTAGGCACAGGCGGGCTCGACATGGGCTTCGCGTCAGTCGACTTCAGCGCCGGCACGTTGCCCGGCCTCGGGGCCGGGATGGGAATCAAGGGGAGTGAACAGCTCCAGATCATCGCGGGGTTCAGCAAGGGGAGCGCTGGTCTTCCCAAGGCGACGCGATTCGTGGACGGAGAAGGGATCGGGGCCGGGCCCGAGAAATGGGTGTCTTCCGCCCTGGGTGCGGCCAGTTTCCAGGTCAAGACGAAGAAGGGCTCCTCTTTTTCCGTCAATGCTGGAGAATGGAACAACGCGGATGCTGAACCCGTTTCGGGCTACATGGGCTTTGCGTTCCTGGGAAGTTCGGTGGGTGAGGACTCCTCACCGCCGATCTACGGCTGGATCTCGCTGGCCTGGGATGGCGCTACCTTGACGATCGATGGCTACGCCTACGAGGACGAGGCCGGTGTCGGCATCGCCGCCGGTGCGATTCCGGCTCCCGGTGCCATCGGACTGCTTGGATTGGCTGCGGGCGCTGCGGGAATGCGTCGCAAGCGCCAGGCCTGACCTTCAGCTTGATTCCAACCGGATACGAGATCGACCTTCGACGCCCCCGTGCCGCCTGGCACGGGGGCGTTATCCTTCAGGCCGACCATGCCTCCGTCTCGAACGATTTCTGAATTGCTCTTCGCGGATCCGGCACCGCCCACCGATCACGCGGTGACGAGACTCGGCCGGGACGATCGCCCGGAGCTGGTGCTTCGTCGGGGTGAGCTCCTGCGTGAGGTCGAGAGGGTCGCTCGCTCGCTTCACGACGGAGGATTCGCCGGCCGGCCGGTACTGATCCCCGAACGAAACGGCATCGAGTACGTGGTGGGGTTCCTGGCGTGCCTGCGTGCCGGGTGCATGGCGGTCACCGCTCATCCACCGCGGGCCGGCGGCGGTGGCGCTCGGCTGGCCGCCATCGTGCGGAACAGTCGGCCGGCCGCGGTCCTCGCGACCCCCGGCACCTTGGAGACCATCGATCGGGTGGCCCCGGAGCTGCTGGTGGGCGTGGATCGCCTCTCCTACGAGGCTCCAGCGGTTCCCGTGGCGAAGGCCGACGGACCAGCGGTGGAGCCGGTCATCGATGACTCGCTCGCCTGGCCCGATCCCGAGGCGGTGGGACTGCTCCAGTACACCTCGGGTTCCACCCGGGACCCGGCGCCGGTCGCGATCACCCAGGGCAATCTCCTGGCGAACGGGATTGCGATGCGGGATCTCTTCAGTCGCGAGGGACGATCGGGCGGGACCGTCTGCTGGATGCCGCTCTACCACGACATGGGACTGATCGGCCTGATGATCTCGTCCCTGTTGGTGAAGATCCCGTTCCACCTGATGGAGCCGGAGGCCTTCGCGATGCGGCCGATCCGCTGGTTGCGGGCGATGTCCAACACCCGCGCCTCGTACAGCGGTGGGCCGTGCTTCGCCTACGACCTCTGCGTCTCCCGGACGACCGAAGAGGATCGCGCGGGCCTCGATCTCTCGAACTGGCGTTTCGCCTTCAACGGCGCGGAGCCGATCAAGCCGGAGTCGCTGGCGCAGTTCCAGCGAACGTTCGGGCCGCGGGGCTTCCGCGGGATGATGCCTTGCTACGGACTGGCCGAGCACACGCTGCTGGTCTCGGTCCGGCGGGAAGGTGAGCCGATCCGCTATCGAATCGCCGATCGAACCGCACTTGATCAGGGGCGGCTGGCGGTCGATCGAACGATCGAGATCGACGAGTCGACGACGGTCGAGCATGAGCCCGGGAAGATCGGCGTCGTCGCCTGTGGTCCGGGGATCCCGGACCATGAGATCGTCGTGCGCGATCCATCCTCGGGACAGCGGTTGGAGGAGGGGCGGATCGGGGAGGTCACCTTGCGGGGTCCGAGCGTCGCCTCCGGCTATCACGGTCGCGACGAACTCACCGCCGACACCTTCCCGCCGGTCCTGGGAGGGGATCCGGGCCCCTGGCTTCGAACGGGGGATCTCGGAGCGATGTTCGAAGGCGATCTCCACGTCCTCGGGCGCCTCAAGGACCTGATGATCGTCGATGGACGGAACGTCCACCCCGCGGATGTCGAGGGCACGCTTGAATCCGCGCATCCCTCGGTCGATGGCGGGCGGATCGCGGTGTTCGCGGTCGGCGACGTTCTGGCGGGGGAGTCCGAGACGATCGCGGTGGTGGTCGAACTCGGGCGTGCGGTGCATCGAGACTGGCGTCGAGATCCCGACGCGGTGACGCGGGGCATGGAGGGACTCTTCGGAGATCTCCGGGGTACCGCCTCCGCAGTCCACGGCATCCGTCTCTCGCGAATCGTGGTCGTTGGTCCGGGTGGAATTCCCCGGACCACCAGCGGCAAGATTCGTCGCGCAGCGACGCGAGACGCCCTCGCTGCAGGCGATCTCCAGGTCCTGCACGAGGAAGACTCGCGATGCTGATTCTGCGGTCGGACATCGAGGGAACCCGCGTGGTCGAGATCGATCGGCTGATCGCTCGAGGGGCCCGTGGACCCTCGGGTCGCGACGTGCGGTTCCTGCTCGATGCTTCGGCCGCCGAGGTCGTCCTTCATTCCCCCGTCTTCGATCGAGGGCGGCTCGCTCGCTCCTTCGTCGGGAACGGCATCCTGTTTTCCGATGGTGACCATTGGAAGGAGCGTCGTCGACTCATCCAGCCGACGTTCCCCCCGCGGGAGCCGGACTATCACCGGCAGGACGTGACCTGGGCGGTCCCCGGGTTGGTCAACCGATTCGAAACCGCGGCCAGGACGAAGACGTCGGTGGGGGTGGTCGAGGAATCCGTCCGCTACACCACCCGCGTCCTGTATCGAGGGGTCTTCGGCCAGGAGCTCCCGGAGGATCACGATCGAGTCCGGGTGATTCTCGACTACTTCGATTCGATCGGGGGCGTGCTTTCCGCCACGATCTTCCCCTCGCTGAAGCTGGATGGCAGCACGATGCGTCAGGTCCGCGATGCGACGTCGGCCATGCAGGTCGAGGTCGATCGACTGGTCGACGTCCGGAGGCGGGTCGATTCGGAATCGACGTCGGAACCGGAAGCCGTGCGGATCGACGCCCTTGGAAAGATCGTCGACCGGCTCGGATCCGAAGGAGACGAGAACGCCATTCGGGACGAGGTGAGGAGTCTTCTGGTCGCGGGCGCGGAGACGACCTCCAACACCCTCGGATTTCTCCTCCTGATGCTGGCGACGAATCCCGACCTCTGCGATCGTCTCCATCGAGGGCTGGAGGAGGACCGCGACGAAGAGTGTCCGCTTCTGGATGCCGTGATTCTCGAGACGCTTCGGCTCTTTCCCCCGGTCTGGTTCCAGACCCGTGAGGCGAGGGAGCCCATCGACGTCTCGGGTACTCGGGTCGAACAGGACGATCTGGTGTTCGTCTCGACCGCCGTGATCCATCGCGATCCGGAGATGTGGCCGGAACCGGACGCCTTCCGGCCGGACCGCTTTCTTCCGGGGCCGGATGGCCCGTGGCGGCCACCACATCGGTACGCCTTCTTTCCCTTCGGAGGTGGGCGTCATCTCTGCATCGGCCGGCACCTGGCGATGCATGAACTCCGACTGTCGGTCCGCGCACTCGTGGGCCGATTCCGATTCGAGGTCGATCCCGCCGCCGAAATCGCCGCGGAGCTGGGAGTGGTCTTGAAGCCGGCCCGGGAAGTCCGGCTCCGGGTGATCGAACGTGAGGAGCGTGCGCAGTGAGATCGATGATCGTCCAGCAACTGCTCGATGTGCACGCGTCGGATCCGAGGCCCGAGGGGCCGGGTCGGAGACTGCTCGTGGTCGGTGCCGAGGACGTGGGGGCCGTTCTCCATTCGAGCCGATTCCAGCGGACCGACTTCGTTCGCCAGTTGTCCGGTGCGGGCCTTCTCGCCACCGATGGAGATCTCTGGCGTGAGCGAAGGCGGATCGTCCAGAAGTCGTTTCCGATCCGCGAGGCCGAAGCGCACCTGGACAGCATCCGGCTCGCGCTTCCCGGTTTCATCGAACGTCTCGAGGAAGCCGCGGATGCCGGCCGGCCTGTCTGCCTGCTCGACGAGATGATGCGGGTGGTGAGTCGAGTCGTCTACCGAGCGGTGTTCGGAGTCGAACTCGGGCGCGACGCGGATCGAGTCTCGATCTTCCAGCCCATGATGGAGGCGGTCGGAGACGTGCACTGGTCGCTGGTGGCGCCCGGAGGCACCGTGGATGCCGATTCCCTGTCGCGATTGAAGCGGACCCGCGACGCGGCGGAGGTCGAGATCGACTGGATGCTGGAGCGACGTCGACGGGTCGACATCGGCATCGATGACGCCCTGGGACGACTGATGCGAGCTCAGGACGAGGGGTTGATCGATCGGGTCGGCATTCACGACGAAGTTCGGTCCCTGGTCCTGGCCTCCACCGAAACCAGCGTGAACAGCCTGATCTGGGCCTTCCTGCTGCTTGATGATCACCCGGACGTCCGGTCCCGGATCGAGGTCGGCCTCGACGCGGGGAACGGCGACGACCTCATCGATGCGGTGATCTGGGAGACCCTTCGCCTGTTTCCTCCGGTCTGGGCGAACGAGCGGCAGGCGATCGAACCGGTCTTCGAGGCCGGGCGTTCCTGGGAGACCGGGGATCGAGCCGTGATCTCCTCGTATCGCCTGCATCGCGAGCCGCAGCACTGGACGCAGCCGGACGAGTTCAGGCCGGAGCGATTCGCGGGGCTCGAGGACCGGAGCTGGCGTCCGCCGCATCGATTCGCCTACATGCCGTTCGGTGCGGGACCCCATCTCTGCATCGGGCGGAATCTGGCGCTGCTGGAGATGCGTTGGATCATGCGCGAGATCTGCACACGATTCCACTTGGAATTCGAAGCCCCCGATGAAGTCGAACCGATACTGGGAATCGTGATGCGACCATCGGCGCCGGTGTCGGTTCGCGTCCGCCGCAGGGCCTAGATTCTCGACGCCCTCAGGTCGATCCCAGGAGTGTCTTCCGATGGCGAGCATGACCAGTGAGCAGATGTCCGACTGGTTGCGTGAGCGGATCGCTCGCGACATCGACCAGGACCCCGATTCGGTGGATCCCACGGCGACCTTCGATCGGCTCGGGATCGACTCCCTCGCCCTCCTCGGCGTGATCGGCGATCTTGCCGGGGAGCTCGACCTCGAGATCGAGACCAGCGTGCTCTTCGACCACCCCTCGATCCAGGCCCTGTCCAAACACCTCGCGGAGGCATGAGCGGCACTCGGGGTGGTGGGACGAGTTGAGTTGATCTGGGGCCGACGCGAACGAAATCACGTGAGCAGGAGACGAAGATGACGTCTTTGCTTCATCGACTCGATCCGGTTCCGGCTGGCCATGGCCCTGGTGTTGGGCTGTCGACTCCCGGCCTCGAAGGTGATCGTCTCGATCCCAGCCTCCCTCGCCCGTTCGTACATGGTGAGGGTCAGGCTGGTTTGCATCGGGTCGAGGCGATATCGCGGATCAGTGCCCTCGCCGTCGATCTTGAGGACGCCCGGTGAGCTGATGCTGGTGCAGGAGAAGGCCACCACGCGGTTCTCGTGCATGGCCACCAGCTGGAGTCGTCGCTGAGGGTCGGTCTTCCCTCGCCGATGGAACTGCTGGCGCATCTGGAAGATTCCTCGACTGGCCGAGCCTCCGATCCAGGTCGCCATCGCGATCGCGACCGCGTCGAGATGTTTCTCCTCCATCTGGATGATCTCCGCGTCGACGCGGCTCTTGATTCGACCCTTCGTTCGTTCCACGATCTGGGAGAGGCGTTCCTCGAGCTGCGCACGAGGTGCGGTGAACGTGTCGAAGGTTTCATGGACGACGAAGCCGCTGCGGAGCAGGAGATCTTCGTGTCGATTCGCCACGAGCGAGTCCACGTCCGCATCCAGCATGAGCGCCCCGCTGGTTCGAGCCTCTTCCGCGGCGTGTTCGAGCAGGGCCGTGGTGCAGGCTTCGATCGCGTCCTCGCTCACGGTGTTCAGATCGAACGACACCCGGCCTTCGTCGAGGTACTGCAGCAGGATCGCGCCGAGGACCTGTCCGTCCCGCACGGCGGCCCACGACGTGGTCGGCTGGTGGGAACGGAACCAGCTTGGGCAAAGCCTGGACAGCATCGGGCGATCCGCGTCCGAGCAGCGAAAGATTCGAATGTCCGAATTGGTCGACATCGGTCCAAGGTACATTGGGTCCATGCCCGACGAAGGATGTCCTGCACCCCCGCTCGCCTTGCTGGTGATCGAGACCACGGTTGGCCACGACTCGACCGTGGGGCGAGAAATCCCCCTCGCGAGGTCCGTGCATCCCGGCCGGACCTCGCTCGCCGCGACCATCTGGTCCGGTCGATGGCCGGAGCATCATGGGGTGACGCGGAAGTGGCAACCCCATGTCGATCGGCTCGGGCTCGACGTACCGCGTCCCGACCTGGCCACGGGGGGGTCGGTCTGGACCGCCGCCGCATCTGCCGGTCGTCGCGTCGCGGTCTGCAACTGGCCCCACGAGACCGTCCGGGCCGTTTCCGACGGAGACGGCGGTTTGGATATGGATCGGATCGGTGTCGACGCCATCGAGGGCCTGGCCGGTGATCCGCCCGCGGTCGTGCCACCGGGCTCCGTGGACCCCCCGGCTCGATCCGATGCCCTTCGGTCTTCGGCGGGGAAACCTCTCGCCGAAGTCGCCTGGGACGGTCTGCAGCGCATGATCGAGCGGCAGCCGGACGTGCTGGTGGCCTGGCTGCCGGACTGGGTCGAAGATGGTGCGGAGCGACTTCGGGAGGTCGCCGTCGGCCTGGCGAAAGCCTCCGCGGGCGAGGCGATGCTGGTCGTCCTCGAGCATCCATCGGTCAGCGACTCGGTGATGCTTCAGTCCCGCGGAAGTGCTCGGCCCCGACTCTCGATCCACGGGCCCTCCGCCGGGCCCTGGCCGTTGCGGCCTCGAGTCGACGGGATCCACGACGTCGTGGCCCGGGCGATCGGCATCGAGCGCACGACCACGACGTTCCGGTCCGAACCGGTGGTCGGGGGCACGAGGCATCTGGATGAATCGGGACTGCCGCAGGCATCCCGGTATTCCGGGTTCGACCTCAAGGAGCATGAGCACCAGCGATCGTTGGAGATCGGCGCATCGCTGGTGGGACGGGGGCTGCTCGCCGCCGCCCGGCCATGGTTGATGGCGGCTCTTCAGACTCAGCACGGTCGGATCGACATCGCGGCGCTCGTGCTTCTGGTCCGGTGTTCCAGGGGGCGCGGTGCGAGTGACGAGTTGGAGCGACTTCAGGCGGGCATGTTCGGCCGCATCCCCGGACCGGTGCACGAGCTGATCGGGGCCTGGATCACCGGAAACGCCGACGCCGTGTTCTCCGACCGCGGACGCGAGGTCATGTCGAAGCTCGGCCCGTTCCTGGCCGAGACCATCCTGCTCGACCTGCGCCGTCGCGGGTGCCTTCAGTCGAGGTCTCGTCCCGGTACGGGATGATCGACCGCGATCGAACCGATTCGGCGATCGGCCATGGACGGAGCCGTGGTTCGTCCGGGCCCATCGATCGTTCATCGTGACCGGCGACCCCGGTGGGGCATCGTCGCGCGACTCTGGCTCCGATAAACATCTGGTCGGTCTTTTTTCTCGAGTCGAACCGGGGATGTCGCTTGACTTCCCCTCTGGTGTCGGCAGATTCATCTTGGAATTTGCCGGTCGACGGCATTTTGCGTTCAACCTGGAGAGAGAGATATGAGCATCGAGACTTCGAGCCGATTGACGTCGTATGCATCGCTGGCAGCCGTGGCCGCGGCGGGCCTCATGACCGAGGCCCATGCGGACCTGATGATCTACGACGTGGGTATGACCTTCACGTTGCAGCCGGTCGAAGGATTCGGGGGCACGTTTGCAAGCTCGACCTTCGGAGGCGCCCTTGAACTCGAGCCTCTCGGCGCCACGGTGAACTTCTTCGGACTCCGATTCGGAGGGTCCAACCCGACCGATTCGAACAGCTTCCGGAACTTCAGCGTGTGGACGGCCAGTTTCGGCTCGAAATCCTCCGCCTCGGGGATGATCGCCCTTCATCCGATCACCAAGGGGGCAAAGCACTTCAACCCCGGAGATTCGGTCGGTTCCAGCTTCAAGGGACGCTCTTTCGCCACGGGCGGGAAGAACAAGACAGTCGACACCAAGAGCAAGCAGAAGTCGGAAGTCAAGGGCGTCATGGATGGTCGTACGTTCCTCGGCTTCTCCGTGCCCTTGGACGGGCTCGGGGTTGAAGCGAGCAACTACGGGTGGTTTGATCTCACGCTTGGCGAGGACGAGAGTGGGAACCTCTCGCTCACCATCAATCGGTGGGCGTACGAGAGCGACCCGGGCATCGCGGCCCAGATCCCGGGCGAGAACCCCGTTCCGGGCGTGGGTGGTCTGCTCGGTCTGGCCATGGGTGCCGCCGGCGTCCGGCGCCGTCGCGAGCGAGTCGCCTGAGCGACCGCTCGGTGCGAAGAACACGTTCATTCGACGGCCGGATCCTCGCGATCCGGCCGTCCTTGTGCGCTAGGCCTGCGGTGAGGTCGACCCTGGCAGGCCCGTTTCGTCCCGATCGGTGGAGAGGAGCCAGGTGGACAGTCGTTTGGCGTCCTCGATCGCGAGGTAGAGGGCGGGGACGATCAGCAGGATGATGAACGTGGCGAACATCACGCCGAAGGCGATCGAGATCGCCATGGGAATCAGGAACCTCGCCTGGACGCTGGTCTCGAGCACCATCGGCATGAGTCCGAAAAACGTGGTGACGCTGGTCAGCAGGATCGGTCGAAAGCGACGCTGGCTTGCCGCGATGACGACCTGAGTCATCCCGAGGTCCGGTCGCTTGCGTCGCATCTCGTTGATCGTCACGACCAGCACCAGGGAGTCGTTCACGACCACGCCCGAGAGGGCCACGATTCCGAAGATCGAGATGATGCTGAAGCCGTAACCCATGACGAGGTGCCCGAAGACGGCTCCGATGATGCCGAAGGGAATCGCCACCATCACGACCAGGGGTTGGATCCAGCTTCGGAATGGGATCGCGAGCAGGGCGTAGATCACGAAGAGCGCGGCTGCGAATCCTCGTCCCAGGCTGGCGAGCGAATCCGCCTGGTCGCTCTGTTCACCTTCGAAGGTCCATGTCAGGCCGGGGTACTTTCGAACCATCTCCGGAAGAACATCGGTCTCCAGGGCCGCGGCGATCTCGTTTCCATTGGCGACATCGGGATCGATGTCCGCGATGACGGAGTTGACTCGTCGGCCATCGGTTCGCTTGATCGTGGTGTAGGCACGCCCTTCGGAGGCGATCGCCGCTTCGCGGAAGGGGATCTCCCCGCCGTTGGGCGTCTGGAGCATCGCGGTCTCCACCGTGTGGAGCGTGCCTCGTTCCTCGTCCGGAAGCCGCACCATGACTCGGACTTCATTCCGGCCACGTTGTTGACGGAGTGCTTCGGATCCGAAGAAGAACGCACGGGTCTGCCGCGCGAGATCGCGGGCGGTGAGTCCCATGCTCCGGGCTTCGGGCGTGAGTTCGAGATTGAACTGGGGTTTTCCGAGGGCCACTCCGGAGTCGATGTCCTTCACGCCGTCGAACGATGTGAGCCGGTCCGAAAGATCGATGCTGGCGGCGTCGAGGATCCCGGGATCCCGGTGACTCAGTTGAACATCCACCGCGGCACCGGTGGCTCTTCCGATCTCGCTCTTGAAGGAGATGGTCTCGATGCCGGCGATGTCCCCGGCGTTCTCCCGCCATCGTCTTCCGAATTCAGTGACGTCGATGTTGCGTTCGGATTCCGGGACCAGTTCGAACTGGATGCCGAGCAGGT
>CAJWFU010000036.1:0-10946 GCA_913031315.1 uncultured Phycisphaerae bacterium
CCCAAACCGTCCGTCGGGTCGACCGCACCGAACCACCGCTCGCCGCGGCCGCCTGGGATGTCTTCACCAACGCGGGAGTCAGAATCGGTCCGGATCTGGGCCTGATTTCACAGGACGGTGAAGACCGCTGGATGAGACTTCACGGAGGCACCGTCATCGGTGACCACCCGATCCGCATCGCCCGCACCGCGACGCTCGACCCGCTCGTGGTCATCGACGCCCGGGACGGGGCGGTGGTGGTGGAGTCCGATGCCCACATCGGTGCCCACGCGGTCCTGACCGGTCCCTGTGCCATCCTGCAGGGCACCCGGGTGGCCGCCCACGCCACCATCAAGTCGGACACGATCATCGGACCCGGATGCCGCATCGGCGGCGAGGTCGGGGGAACGATCTTCCAGGGCTTCGGAAACAAGAGCCACGAAGGCCACCTTGGCGACTCCTGGGTCGGAGAATGGGTGAACCTCGGCGCCGCGACGGTGAACAGCAATCTCCTGAACACCTACGGTGAAGTGTCCATGCGACTGGAACCCGATGGTCCGCGACTTCGATCGGGGCGGCAATTCCTCGGTTGCGTGATCGGCGATCATGTCAAAACGGCGATCGGCACCCGAATCATGACCGGGACGGTTCTGGGGACCGGGGCCATGATCGCCACCTCCACGCCACCCCCGACCACGCTCGAACGATTCGCCTGGACCACCGACGATGGTGTTCGCAGCTACCGGATCGAGAAGTTCCTCTCCACCTCCCGAAGCGTTCTCTCCCGCCGTGACCGAGAGGTCGATCCCGCCATGGAGGCTCGCCTGCGTGGCCTCCACGCGGTGACCTGCGGAGATGACGCCTCGTGAGTGGAAGAGACCTCTGGCTGATCGACGGCTACGCCCAGTTCTTTCGGGCCTTTCATGCGATCCGGACGGACATGCGGAGTCCGGTGACCAGCGAACCCACGAACATGACCTACGGGTTCGTGGACATGATCCTGAAACTGCAGCGAAACCACCGCCCCGGCCATCTGGCGGTGGTGCTCGACGTCTCCGGTGACCGGGGGACGTTCCGCAATCAGATCTTTCCGGAGTACAAGGCGAACCGAGACGCGCCACCTTCCGAACTGAAGCCGCAGGTCGAACGCTGCCTGGTCCTTCTTCGGCAGCTGGGAGTTCCGATCTACGGATCCGAAGGCTTCGAGGCGGATGACGTGATCGCGACCATCGTCCGAAAGATGCGGCGTGAAGAACAGGATCTCGAGATCCGCATCATGTCCAAGGACAAGGACCTCCAGCAGTTGCTGGACGAACGCGTCCGCATGGTCGACGTGCACAAGGACACCTCGACCGGCCCCGCGGATCTCCTCGACGACAAGGGCATCACCCCGGAACAGGTCGTGGACATGCTCGCCCTCATGGGCGACACCGTCGACAACGTTCCCGGCGTCCCGGGCATCGGGCCGAAGACCGCCGCGTCGCTCGTGGCCGAGTACGGAACCATCGAGGGGATCTACGCGAAGATCGACTCCGAAGTCGAACTCGCCGCCTCCAAGCGAACGATCAAGGGAAAGCGACTCGAAAACCTGGTCGCAAGCCGCGAGGGCGTGGCGCTCTCCCGCACCCTGGTCACCCTCCGGGACGACTGCCCGGTCGAATTCGATCTGGAAGGAAGCCGAGTGAACCTCGCCGCGGCCGACGATGCGGCCCTCGACGAAAGCCTCCGAATCCTTGGATTCAATCGCCTGCGTGATGCGTACCGCGAACTCCTCGGCGGTGGCGCGTCAGCCGCGGTGGCGACGGAAGACGCCACGGATGACGGGGCGGGAACACTCTTCGGGGGGCATGACGCCTTCGATCCGGATCCCATCGTTCCCGCAGATGGTGAATACGAAGTCGTTCGAGATCTTCCGGCCCTGGAGGCCGTGATCAATCGGGCCCGGTCGGCCGGCCACATCGCGATCGATACGGAAACCGACTCGCTCGGCCCGCGTTCCGCGAAGCTCGCCGGGATCTCCATCTCCAGCGAGGAGGGGACCGGGGCCTACATCCCGCTCCGCTCGCCGGAACCCGGGACCCATCTGGATCTCGACACCGCCCGGCCGCTCTTGGGGGATCTTCTCGCGGACGCGTCGGTCGGAAAGGTCGGTCACAACCTCAAATTCGATCTGGTCGTGCTCCGCGCTCACGGCCTGCCCGTCTCCGGAGTGGCTGGCGACTCCATGGTGGCGTCGTACGTGGAGGATGCCACTCGAGCGTCGCACAAACTCGACGCCCTGTCGGAGACCATCCTCGACCGTCGATGCGTTCCACTGACCGCAGTCATCGGGAAGGGACGGGATCAGAAGTCATTCAGCCAGATCTCGCTCGACATCTCGGCCCCGTACGCCGCCGAGGACGCGGACGTGTCGCTGCGACTCGAGAATCGGATACGCGCCACGATCGAAACCGAGGGCATGAACGAGCTCTACCGGGAGACTGAACTTCCGATGGTCCGGGTTCTGGCCGATCTGGAGTTCGAAGGAATCCAGGTGGATGCCGACGAGCTGGACCGGCAACGGGAGGGACTCTCCCTCCGCATCGACGAGCTCCGACGGGCAATCGTCGACGCCGCACCGCATGCGTTCAATCCCGACTCGCCGAAGCAACTCGCCGCCGCGCTGTTCAACTCACCGGAGGACGAACCGCCCGGCCTTGGCCTCAAGCCGCTCAAGAAGGGGAAGACCGGGCCGAGCACCAATGCGGAGGTCATGGAAACGCTCGCCGAAGACCCCTCGATCCAGACGCCCATTCCAACCCTGATCATCGAGTATCGCCAGCTCACCAAACTGGTCGGCACCTACCTCGTCGCCCTCAAGGACGCGATCGACGACACCACCGGTCGAATTCACGCCTCCTTCAACCAGACCGTCACCGCCACCGGCCGCTTGAGCTCCAGCGATCCGAATCTGCAGAATATTCCGATCCGCACCGAGGTCGGCCGAGAGATCAGGCGGGCATTCGTCGCGCCGGAAGGGCGTCTCCTGCTCGCCGCCGACTACTCGCAGGTCGAACTCCGAATGCTCGCCCACCTGTCCGGTGACGAGGCACTCCGTGGCGCATTCGCACGCGGCGAGGATATTCATGCCACGGTGGCCGCCGAAGTCCTGGGGGTCGAACTTGAAGAGGTCGATCAGGAGATGCGATCCACCGCGAAAATGATCAACTTCGGCATCGTCTACGGCATCACCGGCTTCGGCCTCGCGCGAAGGCTCGGCGGCGACATCGATGTGCCGACCGCGGATCGCATCATCAAGGATTACAAAGCCCGATTTCCGAAGATCAGCGATTTTCTCGATGCCTGCATTTCGCAAGCTCAGGAAAAAGGTTGGGTGGAGACGATTCTCGGCCGTCGGCGACGCATCCCGCAGATCGCCGCGCGAAACCCGATGGAACGACAACTCGGCGAACGCATGGCGATCAACACCGTGGTCCAGGGCAGTGCCGCGGACCTGATCAAGCGAGCGATGATCGATCTTCATGAGCGGATTCCAGCCGCTCATCCGACCGCCCGAATGATCCTCCAGATCCACGATGAACTTGTCTTCGAAGTCGATGCGGACGAGCCGGAGGAGGTCGCGGCGATGGTTCGTTCCGGGATGGAGAAGGCCATGTCCCTGGAAGTACCACTCGTGGCGGAACCCTCATGGGGCCGGACATGGGCGGAGACCAAGTAGAACCGCAAAGAGAGCTTGCCAACGGACTTGACGGGGCCGCGAAGGACGCTACGCTGTCACATCTCGGTACCACTTGGAACCGAGCCACAATCAGGGGCGGTAGCTCAATTGGTTAGAGTACCGGCCTGTCACGCCGGTGGTTGCGGGTTCGAGTCCCGTCCGCCTCGCTCCCGACAACCCGCGTCTTGGACGCGGGTTGTGTGGTTTTGGGGAGAAGCGAAGCGGCCCGCGGCGGCCATCCGGGTCAGGAGGGCACGCGCCACTTGACGTTGCAGCCGAGACTGGGGTGCTGTTCGGCCGGAACCGGACGCCGCTCGAGCACGGCTTCGATCGCACATTCCAGATCCGCACCGTGCGCTTCACCCTCACCCGGTCGCGTCTCGTCGAACTGGCCTCGGTAGACGAGGTTCCGATCCTGGTCGTAGAGGAAGAAGTCCGGGGTGCACGCGGCATCGAACGCCTTGGCGACGCTTTGATCCTCATCGATCAGGTAGGGGAATCCATAGCCTCGAGCGATGGTTTCCTCCGCCATGCGGGGAGGAGCGTCTTCCGGGTGGGCCTCGAAATCGTTGGAGTTGATGGCGAAGGTCACCAGACCCTCCTCACCGAATTCGGCGATCAAAACCGCCATCCGATCCGCGATGTGCTTCACGAAGGGGCAGTGATTGCAGATGAACGCGACCAGGACCGCGGGGGCCTCACCGGCATCGGAAAGTCCGTGCATCCGACCCGAGGGATCTGGCAGGTTGAAATCGGGACAGGGGGTACCGAGCTGGACCATGGTGGAGGGGATACGGGGCATTCGAGGAGCCTTGAGATGAGGGGAACGAATTGAGATCTTCGGGACGGGCTGAGCGCCGGGGAGTGTCATCGACCAGTCCCGGGGACTTTCGCCATCTGATGACGCTGTTTGTACGAGGTAAAAAGCTTCGATCAGCGAAATTGAACCAATATGAACAAGAGGATCAGGCCAACCACCAGAGCGGCCACCGTCCGCTTGGAAACGCTTCGCCCGGCGGGATCGGAACGCTCTCTCCGAATCCGATTTTCGACCACGGCACCGCAATGGGGACACTGCCATGCTTCGTCCCAGATTTCTTCGCCACAGTCCGGGCAAAATCCCGTTTCATCTGCGAATCGAGCGAGATCGTCATCACTGGGTTCTTCGTCTGGCATGAACAGATGGTTCCGTTGGGTTGACGACGATACTCCCTCAACGACCACAGTCGCCCCGGATCGGAGCGACTGCGGATGGGAAATCGAGAAAAGTGGGGGGGGGGAGATCAACCGGTCCTGCCGGGAACCTCGGCAAGAAAAGCACTGCCGAGGACCTTTTCAGCCGAAAGTTGCTTTCGGAGTTTTTCCAGCCCACGGTGCTTCCAGTTGTTGATGGTGGTGACCGAGACCCCGAGACTCTTCGCCGCCTCGGCGTAACTTCGACCTTCACAGACGATCAATCGAACGGCGTCCCGCTCGTCCGTCCCGAGCCTCGAGAACGCTCGATCAAGGGAATCGATCCCCGCGACCGTTTCGGAATCGGGGCGGTCGTAAAGCAGCGCATCCCCACGGGCCCGGTACTGATTTCGAGGAACGACCTCTTCGTCGAGGATCTCCCGCAGACGAGAGGCCCGGGTGTGACGGCGGCGGAGGATGTTGTGGACGATCTTGAGCAGGTAACTGATCGAGATCTCGAGTTCTTCGAGCCGGGGGTGCTGCAGCAATCTCACAAACGCTTCCTGAGTGGCATCCTCGGCCACCGCCGTGTCGGCCGACTTGCGAGCGAAGGCGTAGACCCGCTCGTAGTACCGGTCGAACAGATCAAGAACGATGTCAGATCGCTTTTCATTAATTGTCTTTTCCACCATGATTGATACTGCCTTCCTTCGTGCCGGCGTACTTCACCCGGCTTTGTCTCGATGCATCCATCTCACCTGGACGCGTCGACACCTGAACAACGATTCGTCTGATTACGTTTGCCTCACCAGACGAGACTCTTTCGACGAGGGGTATAAAAGCAGGTCTCAGGTGCTGGTCACAGGCGGCAAATGCCCCATTCGGGGAATCCGCCATCGGAATCGGGCATCTACCCCAGTGCCGTCCCCGGCGGGGTAATCACCTACTTTCCAAGCTGACATCGCTCGCCAAGCACCCGGGAGCGGGGGTTTGCTACCATTCTCGTTCCGTTACTCGACGAGATATTCAGCAAGATGACCACCGCACACACCGTAGTAATTGCCGACGATCATCCGTTGATCAGGTCGTCCGTGGTGTCGCTGATCGAATCAGCGACCGATCTCACCGTGGTTGGTGAAGTGGGAACCGCGGACGAAGCTCTTCGGCTCACCGCGACCCAGCACCCCGACGTGGTGGTTCTAGACATCAACATGCCGGGGATCGATGCCTTTCAGGCCGCGGGAGAGATTCGCCAGATCCACCGCGGCTCGAAGGTGATCTTTCTCACGACCAACGACACCGACGCGGCGATCGAACAGGCTAAATCCGTCGGAGTCATCGCTTTTGTACACAAGGGCGATGATCCGAGTGAAGTGATTCACGCGATTCGCGAGGCCATTGCCGGCCGAAGTCACTATTCACCGACGATCAGCGATCGCCTTTCAAACAGTTCCCGCAGTACCGGAGAATCGAAGCTCTCCACCTTGTCGGCGAGGGAGCTTGAAACGCTTCGCTACGTGGCCAAGGGACTGGCGAAGAAGGAGATCGCCCCGCTGATGCACATCAGTGTGAAGACGGTCGACAAGCACGTCACCCAGTTGATGACCAAGCTCGACATCCACGATCGCGTCGGCCTCGCCCGCTTCGCGATTCGCGAAGGCATCATCGAAGCCTGAGTTCAGGTTTCAGCCGCTCAGCGAGCCAGAAGGGCTTCGATCTGAAGTCGAAGTTCTTCGATCCGGAAAGGTTTGCGCAGGAGCGAGGAGGCCTCCAGACGCGGTGGCTCACTGAGGCCACCGGTGATCAGCAGGCAAGGCGTCATATCACCGCGATTCCGAAGTTCATTCAGGCATTCGACGCCGGTCCGCTCCGGAAGGTCGATGTCGAGGATCAGCAGGTCGATCGGTGCCTCTTCGGTCATCGTCTCCTCGATTCCAACTGCGTGGCTTCGAGCCACCACACCGACGCCCATTCCCTCTAGAACTCGAACCAGCACATCGCGAATGACGGGGTTGTCCTCGACCACGATGACCTGACGAGCACCGCAGCCCTCGGCCTCGACCTCGCCCTCTGAGGCCTTGGAGGCCCCAGCCTCGGGGCTGGGCTCGATATCCACGGGCAGGACCACCCGGACCGCGAGCCCGCCCAGAGGCGACTGCTCGAGGACCAGACGCCCGCCGGCGTCCTCCGCCAACCGGCGACTCACCGCGAGGCCCAGCCCGACCCCTTCACTGGCATCTCCGGTCTCGTAGGGCTCAAGCATCCGCGATCTCTCCTCGGGCGGAATCCCCGGACCATCATCGTCGACCCGGATCTCGAGTTCACCACTCGGCAGCAACCTCGAGCCGAGAAGAATCCGCCCGTGCCGATCCACGGCATCTCGGGCATTGACCAGAAGATTCAACAGAACCTGCTGGAGGGTGTCGGCTCGGGCAAGGAGTTCCACCGAACGAGTCACCTCTGGAAGACGCATCGTCTGCTCGAAACGAATTCGCTTGGGCAGTAGTTTCCGGGCAGTCTCGAAGATCTCCTCGAGTTCCGGCCGAACGTTGACGCGGATGGGGTCCCGCCCCCCGTTCACCGAACTTCGAAGGCGATCACCGAGTCGCTTGGCTTCCTGAATCGTCTGCGCGATGAAATCAATCTGCTCGATGGCCTCTGGATCTTCGATTCGAGATCTCAGCAACTCGAACCGCCCCAGCACCGCGAACAAGACTCCGTTGAAGTCATGCGTCAGTCCACTGGTCAACTGCGAGATCGCTTCCGATCGTTCCAGCCAACCTCTGGTTGCCGCCCAGGATTCTCGCTCCGCCTCTTCGATCTCTCGTTCCCGGGCTCGCCCGAGAAGTTCACCGATCCGGGCCAGGGTCTCGATCGTGTCCTCGTTCCAGAGACCGTACCGATGAGATTCGATCACCAACAGCGGGCCTGGCCCGCCATTCACCAGCACCGGGACCAGCACCGCGCTGGGGTGGTTCGCGAAGCCGACCTGAGGTCTTCCCCCGTCGAAGAGGGCGTTGAAATCGAGCGTGCCGAAATCCAGCTCTTCCAGAAAATTGCCTTGATCGACACCATCGCTGCCAACCCAATTCGCGTGCGATTGGAAGGATTCGCCTTTGATCGCCGCGTCCCGCTCGAACCAGGTCGCGTGGCAAAGATCGAGTTCTCTTCCCAGACGAGGCAGAAATTCGGAGACCGCTTCGAGCAAATCGGGGAACGCCACGAGGCAATCGGCGGTGTTGTTCAGAATTCTCTGATTTCGAAGTTGATCTCGACGCCGAAGATCGGATTCGACCCGGTCGGTCTGATCGACGAGGATCAATTCGATCTCGCCGCCCCGGACCGCCAATCGCCGAATTTCGAACCAGCGAAGCCGATCCTCGCCCGACAGGGTCGTGGATCTCACCCGAATCTGCCGCGGTTCATTCGGGTTCGGGCCGTCGGCCAGCAACAGCGACGAAACTTCTTCGCGATCATCCGGGTGGATGGCGGTGGCCCAATCCTCAAGCCCCCCGAAGACCGAGGGAGGCGGCGCATCGGGGCCGACACCAGCCAACAGGCGGCCCAGGCCGGGGCTGACGCGAGAGGGACGCCCATTGCCATCGCTTCGGAGGAAACCGACCTGATTGCCCTCCAAGGTCTCGAGAATCGTCGTGGCCAGGGTCGAAGCTCTTTCGACCGGCACCACGGGGGAAGAGTTGTCCACCGCTCCCGACCCTCTCGCGGGGCGAAGAAACATCACCGCCAGAAAAATCCCGATCAGCACTCCTGCGAGACCGAAGGTCACCATGAGCACGTCGGCTCCAGAACCGGCACCAGCATTTCCGGTGACGGCGAACTCTCCGACCATCAGATAACCGAGAAGAACGCAATTCATGGGTCAAGCGTAACAATCAGCCGCCGAGCACAACCCCGGGGAGGATGCCCACCTTGAAGGCGAACCGGTTCTGAATGACCGCCAGGCAGGCCCCGACTTCGTTCCGAGCCCCCAAAAGGACGATTCCACGTGGCAGCGGGGGCGGTGAAAGAGACAGGCCCGTCCATCAGCGAGATGAACGGGCCTGAATGCCTTCTGGATGAACCCGGCCGCTTGGGCGGGCGAATCCCCAATTCAATGCCTCCGCTCGGACTCGAACCGAGAACCCGCTGATTAAGAGTCAGCTGCTCTGCCGATTGAGCTACGGAGGCGGGGAAAGTGTAGCGGTTCATACGATTGCCGCAAGTCCCCGCCCCCATCGAAGCGGTTGAGAAATCCGAATCAGACGATTCGCCACCCCTCTTCGACCAGAGCCTTGGCCTTCTTCCATTTGCGTTCCTGCCGCTCCCCGGTTTCGGGGTTCTCGATCGTCACGATTTCGTTTCGGCCGATCGCAGGAGCCTTGGCCACCGCCTTGGTGGAGGATTCTGAAGATCCGCTACCTGCCTGCTCCGCGATCTCCAGATCCCGACGTTGCTCTTCGGTCCCCCGCCTGGCCGGATCCCGCCTCGGCGATCATCGCCGCGGCGGCGGCCACCGAGGGGCGAGCCGCGGCGACCGGTTCCGCCGGCGGACGCTGGGAAGGCTTTCCGGGAGCAGCCTGCCCCGCAGCCTCCTGAGCGGTCGCTCGGGGGGCCTGAGCCTGGAGACGGCCCTTGAAGGCCACGTCCGTGACCCGTTCTCGAAGCGTGTCTTCCATCTCGTTGAAAAGCCGCGCGGATTCCCGCTTGAATTCGATTCGCGGATCTCGCTGACTGAAGGCCCGGAATCCGATCGCATCGCGGATCTGGTCCATCGAGTGAAGGTGATCCTTCCATGAGGAATCGAGAACCTGCAGCATGATCCACCGTTCGAATTGACTCAACTCGGTCCGGAGATGTTCCGAGATGCGACGTTCGGCAAAGACTTCGAAACCTTCCTTCACCGCGGTTTCTCGTTCGCGTTCGGTCAACCCCACCAGGCAATCGGTCTGGAACCATTCATCCAGTTTCTCGATGTCGTCGCCGGCGGCCGCGACCGCTCTTCGAGCCCGCTCGGTCACCTTGGTCTGGTCATACTTGCCGGCCTGCTCGACCAGCAACGCCCGAAGTTCTTGGGGATCCGTGGACGGCAACGCCGATGGCGACCAGTTCAACTCGTACCGAGCACGAACCCAGCCGCAGAACTGCTGCAAGGCCTGCTGCGGATTGGCGGCCATGCTCTTGGTGGTGTGATCCACCGCGTATTCGATGGGATATTCGAGCTCCCGCCGGCGGTAGGCGTCTCGCGATGCCTCCAGCAGTCGGTCGGCCGCTTCCTCGGCGTCGGCCGCACCGGTCACGATCTCCGGCTTGAACTCGGTTCCCAGACGATTGTTCGCCCAGCTGACGAGTTCCTCGGCCCCGTATTCCTTCCGAAGGAATCGGTCCAGCGGCGCCAGGTCGACGGCCGCGATCTTGATCTCCATCGCCTTCTCGATCTCCGTCACGACCTCGCGCCGCTCGGCACGTCGGACCCATTCCGGCTCGATCTCCGCACCGTAGTTCTCCTTCGCCCAGGAGGCGAAGCCGGCCACGTCCCAGTCCTCGCGGTCCAGGTCGTCGGCGAGATATTCGTTGCAGGTGTTGGACAGGATCGCGGAACTCTCTTCGAGGTAATCCGCCCGAACCAACGCCTGGAGGTCCTCTCGATCCTTGCGGCGGACCCGATCCGATTCGATCTGCACCCCGAGATTCTCATGCACCCATTCCGAGATGCATCGGCCGCGGTAGTCGGCGGCAAGCAGACGCTCGGCTTCATCTCGCACCGAATCCTGGATGTACTCGAAGATCCGGTCCTTGATTCCTTCGTTCTCGAGCACCGGTTGCCTGATGGCGTAGAAGGCCTGACGCTGGTGCTCCATCGGCTCGTCGTACTCGAGGATGTTCTTGCGAATGGTGAAGTTCCGCTCTTCGACCTTCCGCTGGGCGTTTTCGACCGAGCGGGAGAGCATCGGATGTTCGATCGCATCGCCCTCCTTCATGCCCAGCTTGGAAAGAACGTAGAGCGTCTTCTTCCCTGCAAACATCTTCATCAGGTCATCCTCGAGGCTGAGGAAGAAGCGACTGCTGCCGTTGTCTC
>CAJWFU010000037.1:0-10867 GCA_913031315.1 uncultured Phycisphaerae bacterium
CGGCCCCGGCGACGGGGGGGGAGAGCAGCAGGGCATATTCCGTGGCCCGGGTCCACGGCCCTCCGGAGCGAGTCGCGGACTGACGCTCGATTCTCTTCAGCCACCGTCGCGTCGATTTCAACGGATGGAGGATCAAAGAAAGGAAACGTGGGGAGTTCTTCGGCATGCAGGCGCCCGGTCGTGTTCGTGGGGATCGGGTTCAGGATCGGTCGTGCATGGCCGCGATCATTCGGATGGCTTCCTCGCTCTCGCCGCAGCGAACGCTTGCCTCGAGCGTCCTGGCGAAGAGGTCGTCGTTCGAGGTTTCATCCAGTTCGTTCAGATATGCCTTGGTCGCCCCGAGGGTGACGGGGTCCATCGCTCCGAGTCGGGTGATCAGTCCGTCGGTCCCGGCCGCAAGGGCCTCGCGATCGTCGAACAGATGATGGACCAGGCCCAGTCGTTTCGCGGTCGCGGCGTCGAGGAGGCGACCTCCCAACATCATCTTCCGGGCTCCGCCGCTTTCGACCGCGGGCACCAGGGTGGGCATGCTCACGGCGGGCGAGATGCCGAGTCGATGGACCGGGTATCCGAACGTCGCATCGGGCCCCGCCAGGACGACGTCGCAGGCGGACACCAGGGCGCAGCCGCCGGCGACCGCGGGCCCGTGCACTTCCGCGACCACGACCGCGGCCATGCTGCGGAGCCGCCGGCAGATCCCACCCAGTCGCTTCAGGAAGGACGGAAGGGCTCCTTCGGTCGCCATCGCATTCAGATCGAATCCGGCGCAGAAGGCCGGTCCCTCCCCACGGATCCGGAGCACGTGGCCGGTTCCCGCATCGACCGCCTCCTCCACCTCCGCGAGGCATCGCTCGAGATCATCGAAAACACTTGATGACAGGGCGTTGCGTCGATCCGGATCGTTCAGGACGAGGGTCATGATCGGTGGGTCGAATTGGAGGAGTGCCTTGGCGGCCATGTCGTGGACCTCGGGGAAAGAACGGATTGGCGGGGACGGATCGGAGTCCCTGACGGAAATGGTACGAAAGTCACTTCCCATCCGACTTCCGGTTTCCCGCCGGATCGTTTCCGAGTTCGAAATTCACTTTGAATCGGAGAAGGGAGCCAACGATGAGTCATCGTTTGCTGGCCGTCTCCGTGGTGTGGCGATGCGGTGGTCAGGTACCGATGGTCACCGCACCATGACCACCACTCGCCGGGTCGACGGGCGGTCACGAAACTCGCAGAGGTACACGCCTTGCCAGGTGCCCAGCGCGAGTCGACCATCGATGACCGGAACCGAGACCGTGGTGCCGGTGAGGATCGCCTTCAGGTGACTGGGCATGTCGTCGGAGCCCTCGTCGACGTGGGTGTGCCACGGTTCGTCTTCGGGGGCGATGCGGTCGAACCATGTCTCCATGTCGCGACGCGCCGAGGGATCCGCGTTCTCCTGGATGCAGACGCCGGCGGAGGTGTGCTGCACGAAGACGGTGCAGAGTGCTTCCTCGAGTCCGGCGTCGCGGACGACGTCCGCGATCATCGAGGTGATCTCGTGCAGCCCGCGCCGGTGCCCGGCGACTTGAATCGTCCGGTTCACCCGGTCGACTCCGGACCGGGTGCGTTCCAACGGATGATGGTGCGGTACTCGTGCTCGAAGCCGAGCAGGCAATAGGTTCCGGTGCCGAGGTTGAACAGGCGACCGTCTTCGGGTGGCAGTCCCAGCCAGGTCGCGGCGAGCACCCGGAGGTAGTGACCGTGGGCGATCAACGCGACGTCGCCGGTCGTGGCGAGGGCCCGATCGATCACGCGTTGCGCCCGTGCCGCCACCTCGACGCCGGTTTCGCCGTTCGGACAGGGATGCGACCACACCGTCCAGCCGGGAACCGTTTCGCGGATCACCTTCGTGGTGATGCCTTCATAATCGCCGTAGTTCCACTCGTGAAGATCGTCATCGATCTCCACATCGTGAAAGCCGAGGATCTCCGCGGTCCTTCTCGCTCGGGTCAGGGGACTCGAAAGCACGAGCGAGAACCGATGCTCGCGCGGAACCGAGGAGAGACGACGGGCGGTCGCCTCGCCTTCGGGAAGCAGCGGCAGATCCGTGACTCCGGTGTGGCGACCGTTGCGCGACCATTCCGTCGCTCCGTGACGGAACAGCCACAGTCGCTGATCTGGACTGCTCGGGATCACCGCTTGGTCGGCGGTCCGATTCAGAACGAGACCGTCATTCGGGCACCCACCGAGAAGTTGTTGAGCTCACCGATCTTCAGCTCGCCGAAGGGCACGCTGGTACCGGTGATCTTGCCCATCGAGGAGGCCGGAGTCCCGCTGTAGCGGAAGTAGCCACCGAGTTCGATGCTGGAGGTGAGGGCGAAAAGCACGTCGATTCCAGCCTGGTAGTGGAAGCCGACGGCGTTGCCCTTGGCGCTGAACTGGGTGACCCCGGTCGGATTGCCGACGAGGTCGTAGGTCGTGAAGTCGGCGTTCTTCAAATCGAGATCGGTCCACTGGACACCGATACCCGCGTTCAGCGCGACACTGAGTCGCTTGGTCTCGTACGCCGTCCAGACGAAGTCGACGTTGAGGGGGATCTGGAGCATGCGGCCCTCACCCCCTCCGTAGGAGTAGAGCCCGAGGGGGAAGAATGGCCCCAGCGGATCGAACTCCTCGGTGTTGGACGTGACGCCGTCGATCTCGTTCCAGATGAACCCGGCGGTGAACTCCATGGAGAACCGTTCGATGTGGGTCGCCTTTTGCGTCTTCGCCAGATCGATCCCGAAGCCGATGTTCGCGTCGATACCCGGTCGGAAGCCGATTCGGGGGGCCTGGTCGAGGAGGGTGTCCCTCATCTTCACGTCCTGAAGCAGGTTGAGACCCACGTCGCCCTTGAAGTAGAGATCGGAAGGAGCCGACTTGTCCGCAGGAACGGCATTCGCGGTCTCGGCCGCTCCATCCTGGAGCATGAGAAGTCCGAGGACGTCGGGCCCCGCGGCCATCGCGGGGATGGTGAGGGCGGTCGAAGTGGCGAGGGCGGCAAACATCTTCATCACAAGAGCTCCGTTGATCGTTTCATTGCGGTCTCGAAGACGATATCAGATGCCTCTTGATGGATCATGATGCATCCCGGACATCGCCATCGTCCGTGCGGGTGATGGTTTGAAGCCCGGATGGACACGGTCTGATCCTGAGACGAGCGCATCCGCGAGGATTGAAGAGAGCTCGGGCGCTGCGCTCAGGCCGTCCCGATCCGTGCCGGTCGCGATCCAGAGTCCTTCTTCGATCATGCCCACCACGGGAAGCCCATCCTCGGTCGCCGGCCGACTTCCGATCACCGGCTGGGATGAAGTGAAGAGGACATCGCTCGCGAGGTAGCGATCGGCCGCGAGTCGGACCATCGCGATCTCCCGCTCGGTTGGTTCGTGTCGAGCCTCGTCTTCGAGACTGGTGGAGGCACCGAGATACCGGCCGCCGTCACCGTGGGGTACGAGATAGATGTGGCCGCCGTCCGGTCGGTTCGGAGTCCGGATCACCGGCATCGATCCCGGGGATCGTGGGTGGAATCCTCCTCGAAAGCCGACTCCGTGACTGAAGCGGATCATGGGGACGGCGAGGGAAGCGGGGGAATCCGGCTTGAGAATCCGTTGGCAACCGGATCCGGATGCGATCAGGACGTTTCCTGCTCGCAGGGTTCTTCCGTTCTCGAGCGAAACGAACCCGGGTTCGGCGCATCGGACCCTGGCATCGAGCCGCGTGATTCCGCTCGAGATCGTGCATGCGTCGAGCAGGCGAAGCAGGGCGAGCGGATCAACGCCACCCTCGTCCTCGAGTCTCAGGCATCGTCGAGGCTCGCCCCGTCGAAGAAGATCCACCTCCGCCGGATCGACGGACGTCATCGCGACTCCGAGTCGCGTCGCAGCCTCATGGATCGCATCGAAGCCCTCGTCCACCTCGTCACCCACGACCACCATGCCGCGAGTGATTTCGGGCACCAGTCCACTCGGGACGCCCGAGCGCTCGGCGATCGTCCGAACCCAGTCGGGCCAGGAGCCGACGGCCGCGGCCAGGAGTTCGATCCAAGCGGTGGCCGCGGTGTCTTCGAAGGTCGTCGGGCGGGCCTCGGAGGCTGCGGCGAGCATGGCGGCGGCGGCGGGGGTGGCAGCGCCTCGTCGATCCGTCGGACCGACCAGGATCACCCGGAGGTCGGGATCCCGGTGGCGGCATGCGATGGCCGCGGAGAGTCCCACGACACCGTTGCCGATGACGATGAGATCCGCATCCATGGAGACTCGTGGATCCTTCTGGATCATCGAATCAGTATCGCAGGTCGCAGGGGGGTGGGGGAATCCACCCGCGCGAGGTCCGGATTTCGAGGGGAATCACTCATCGGCGATCACCAGTTCCGGATCGCCCACCAATCTGGGATGGACACCTCGGGGGGATTCGTCGAAGACCCACTCCGTCTGGATGTCGTCGAAATTGAGCAGCAGCTGGGTGTCGTCGTCGGCGGAATGGCGACGGGCCGGTTCGAAGGAATCGCCGGTGTAGCGAGCGATTCTCGAGAGGCGGACTCCATCCACTCGGCCATCGAAGAAGGACACCGGTCGGCCGCCGGCATCGACATCGGCCCCGACGATGAACGGAAGCCGGTTCGGGGTGCGGTTGCCGGATCCCGGCACGGAGTCGATCAGACGCCCATCCAGGTAGAGCCTGACTTCCATCTGATCTGCGTCGAAGACACCGGCGACGTGATGCCAGCGATCCGTGGACACCAGTCCGGCCGGTCCCCGCGCGCTTCGATAGGCGCGGTTCAGGTGGATGCTGAAGTCTGGGATGCCGTTGCTGAGAAAGATCCCGTATTCACTGCTCTCGGTGCGGGCGACCAGTCCGATCCGACCGGAGAGGTCGTCGGCGCGGAACCACGTTTCCAGGGTCATGGAGCCGCCGGGAAGATTACTCGCCTCGGGCGTCACGATCACCGCGTCGTCGACACCATCCAGAGACAGGACGACTTCGTCGGGAGCGATCTCCGGTCGGGTCAGTCGAGGTTCGATCGGCCAATCCAAGGAACGCGGGACGAGTGGATACCGATGGGATTCGCCGAGGATGTCGCACGACATGGTGAGGAGGGGTCTCGTCCATGATTCCGATTTGCGGGGTGGACGAGCGGCGAGGAAGCTGAATCGTTTTCGATCGCCCGGGGCGATGGTCGCGTGGGCGTGGCTCGGGCTGAAGCTCCACCGACGATCGGTCGAGGCAGGAACCAGTTCGACTTCGATCGGAAGGTTCGTGGGGTTGACGATCTCCCATCCGACCTCGTCTTCGGCCGAGCCGTCGCCGTTGACCCTGATACTGCCTGATGTTTCGTGTTCGGCGCGGGCGAGGGCGGCGCTCTGGAGGGCGAGGTCTGCGGTGATCTCACGCACGTCCATCGTGGTGCCGACGGGAATCGACGCCAGAGCCATGCCATCCGGCCGGACCGTCACGTGATGGAACTGATGGAGCCAGCCGGTGCTGGGAACGACGCCTGACTGTCCACCCCCGACGGTGGCGAGCGTGACGTATTCGATCCCGTCTCGAATCCCGTCGTGTCTCATGTAGTGAATGTGGCCGGCGAAGACCGCTCGCACGTTGCCGGGCGCCTTGAGGACCTCGTGCACCCTTTCCCAGTCGTCGCCGTAGCGGCCGCCGATCCAACGGGGATGGTGCAGAAAGCAGAAGACGTGCTTCTTGTCCTTCGAATCATCGAGGGTCGTCTCCAGCCACGCGATCTGCTCCGGACTCATTCGCTGGCAGTCGGCCTTCCCGAAGTTGCGCTCGCCGGTCTCGGGGTCGCCCTCGTCCGTGTACAGCACGATGAATCGGGAGTCCTTGTGATCGAACGCGTACCAGAGTGGACCGAAGTGTTCCTCGTATCGACCCTCATGTTCCTCCGCCGGTCGGCCGGGTCCGCGCCAGTAGACGTCGTGATTTCCAGCGACTGGGAACCAGGGGCACAGGAGCCGGTCCATGACGCCCCGATACTCCTGCATCTCCGTCATCCACGGTTCGGCGGTGCCGTAGCCCTGGATCAGATCTCCGACGGTCATGACCAGATCGGGCTCGTAGAGATTCGTCTCGCTCACCGCTTGCTCGAGAATGTTGATGCCTTCGGCGGGGCCCCCGGTGCGATCACCGAACACCACGAAGGTGAAGGTCTCATCCTCGGCCGGGAGGTCGAGCCACCGGCCGTTCCGATCGGTGGCGAAACGATCGTCGTGTTCGGCCTTCGAAGCGATCGGATGCGCCGGACGTTCCGGCGGAGGATCTCCGGCGGCGGGAATCGCGACGGCGACGGCGAAGGTGAGGATGGTGAGAATGGTCATTCGGTGAGGCATGACCGGATTGCAACATGGAATCGATCGGAAGTCACGCGCGGTTCGTCGAGAATCCGATGATTGCGACGCCATCCACGCTCAGGCCCCCGAATCCCTCGTCGGCTCCGGATCGTCAAGCCCCGAACGTCATGTGATCGTGGAATCGTTCCGACCGAGGGTGTCCACGATCCATCGAACCGCCTCGATCTCGAGATCGAGAGACATGCTGGGACTTGTCTTGCTTGCGGTCGCGGTCTGGGCCGGCAGCGACGGAAGATGCACGAATCCGGCTCGCATTCCGGAGGGCGCACCAGTATCTCCCGTCCAACCCCGCTCAAGGACGCGATATGAGACCTCGTTGCAGAGATAGGTCCCGGCCGACAGGGATCTCTCGGCCGGGATGCCGGCTTCGCAGAGTCCTTCGGTCAGCCTTCGCACCGGCAGGGTCGAGAAGAGGGCGTCCGGTCCGTCGACGACGACCGGCTGGTCGCGGATCGTGTTCCCGGCGTTGTCGGGTATCGAAAAGTCGAGGAGGTTGATCGCGACCTGCTCGATCGAGATCACGGAACGCCCCCGCGCCTCGCCCAGCATGACCACGGTGTCGGCGTTGGTCCGATCGATCTCGGCGAGAAGCATTTCGGCCGCGACCCCGGTTTCCACCGGCAGGATCATGGTGGCGAGATCGACGTCGTCTGGTGGGTGTGCGAGAAGGGCCTCCACGACGCCGGCACTGGGATTGACTTCGAATCCTCCGAAGGGTTGGAATCCGGTGATCAAGAGCATGTGCGAGTTCCGGGAACGGGTGGTTTCGGGGGCGGCGACGAACCGACGGCCTCCGGCATATCATCGCCGATTCCCAATCAGGAATTCACGAAGGAACCGCCAGCCATGAGTCACGAATCAACCTGGGTCACCGAGTTCATGCAGATGGTCGAGGCCTCGACCCCCGGCGAAGAGGCCTTTCACCAGGCCGTCGGCGAAGTGGTCCCGTCGCTGGAGCCGGTGCTGGAGAAGCATTCGGACTGGAAGCAGGGTCGGATCCTCGAACGACTCGTCGAGCCGGAACGCGTGGTCTCCTTTCGAGTCCCGTGGGTCGATGACTCGGGCCAGGTGCAGGTCAATCGTGGCTATCGCGTCGAGTTCAACTCCGCGATCGGCCCGTACAAGGGCGGGCTTCGCTTCCACCCGACCGTCGACCTCGGGGTGCTGAAGTTCCTCGGCTTCGAGCAGGTCTTCAAGAACGCCCTCACCGGCCAGCCCATCGGCGGCGGCAAGGGTGGATCGAACTTCGACCCCAAGGGCCGAAGTGACCTCGAAGTGATGCGGTTCTGCCAGTCGTTCATGAGCGAGCTCTTTCGACACATCGGTCCCGACACCGACGTCCCCGCGGGCGACATCGGCGTCGGCGGACGCGAGATCGGTTTCCTGTTCGGCCAGTACAAGCGACTCACCAACACCTTCACCGGGGTTCTGACCGGCCGGGCGATCGAGTGGGGCGGCAGCCTGATCCGCCCCGAGGCGACCGGCTACGGCGCGGTCTACTTCGCGGCCGAGATGGAATCCGCCAACGGTGGATCGCTCGAAGGTCGTCGCAGCCTGGTCTCCGGGTCGGGCAATGTGGCCCAGTTCGCGGTCGAGAAGCTGCTCGACCTCGGTGCGGTGCCGACGACCCTTTCGGACTCGGGTGGCTTCATCCATGATCCGGACGGCATCGATCGCGACAAGCTCGCCTTCGTCCAGGATCTCAAGAACGTCCGCCGCGGTCGCATCCACGAGTACGCCGAGAAGTACCCGTCCGCAACGTTCACCGCCGTCGATCGTGGTCTCGATCACAACCCGCTCTGGTCGACGCCCTCGGACGCCGCGTTCCCCTGTGCCACGCAGAACGAGATGAACGGGACCGACGCGGCGAACCTGGTCGCGGGCGGATGTCGTCTGGTGAGTGAAGGCGCGAACATGCCGGTCACTCCCGAGGGCCAGGACGTCCTTCAAGAGAAGAGTGTTCTCTACGCTCCGGGCAAGGCGGCGAACGCCGGTGGGGTCGCGGTCAGTGCGCTCGAGATGGCTCAGGCGTCCAGCCGGACGTTCTGGAGTCGCGAGGAGGTCGATCGACGGCTCCACTCGATCATGAAGGACATCCACCGGAACTGCCTCGAGGCGGCGAAGGCGTACGGACGTCCCGGCAACTACATGGATGGCGCGAACATCGCCGGCTTCCTCAAGGTCGCCAAGGCGATGCAGGACCAGGGCGTGGTCTGAGTCGGCGGGCGATCGGTACTTGAACTCGAAGAAGATCGCCGCCTCCGAAAAGGAGGCGGCGATCTTCTCTTTGGAGTCCGGTCGAGTGGTCGATCAGAACGTGATCGAGAGCGAACCACCGATGGCATAATTCATGAAGGTTCCTGCTTTGAGCTCGTCGTTGGAAGAAAACGATCGGGAGATCAGGGTCGCATCCCCCATGTTCGCATTCATGGCTGCGGACGCGCCCGCATAGACACCGAGCGAGACGGTGTCGGAGAGGGCGAACATCAGATGGGCGCCGACCTGACCACGGAACGTCACGCTGGTCTGGTAGTACCACGAGTAGCCGCTTCCGCTGAAGCCGGGGACCACCGGGTTCTCGAGGTACGAGAAATTGAACTGGACGCCGATTCCACCGTTCAGATTGAGTTCGATCGAGTCCGTGAAGCGGAATGTGTACCCGAGGCCCACGGTGATCGGCCACTGGACCAGATAGCCCGAACCACCTTCGATCTGGGATTCCTCGGCCAGTCCACCGCCCGGGTTGTTTCGGTAGACGGTGCCCTCGATGCTCTCGACCGTGTTCCACTGTGACTGGGTGGCGATCTCGAAATACAGATCCCCGACGATCCGTCGACCGTATGCCAGTTGGAAATCGAGACCCGGATTGACCTTGAGCTTCGCGTCACGAAGTCCGACCAGACTGACCGGATCGGGTCCAAGGTCATCAAGTTTGAGGTCAGGCATCATGTTGACGCCGGCACGGAGTCGGAAGTAGTTGCTTCTTCCGTCGTAGGTCTCCCGTTCGTTGGTTCGTTCGATTCGGGGCGACGCGGCGGTTGGAGCTGCGCGAGTGGTGGACTCGCTCGGCAGCACGATCTCCGCTTCGGAGCCGCTGGTTTCCCTCAACCAGCTCTCCAGATCATCCTGTTGAGCGGCCACGCCGGTGTTTTCGAACATGCCGGTCGTCATTCCGAAGGCGGCGACCAGCACGGCAAACGGGCGGAAGGTCGGGAATCGCTGCATGGGACCTCTTTCTGGGTATTGCGGACAAATCGGTGGGTAATACGTTCCAACGGTAGCGGGCATGGACTTTCGAAAAAATGGCGGTGGATAAAGGCGGTAAATGGCGGTGAATGGCTCGGGATGTTTCCGCATCATTCACGAAAGGAATGAGTCCTCGATGGGTTGTCCCCGGTCGTCCCGTTCGGCATGGATGCCGGTGACTTCGAGGACGACCCGGGGGGCGCCGGGCCTTGGTTCTGCGCTCACGGCCATGGATGCGGATGTGGGCGTCGTCCACGTTCGGAATCCGGACTCGAGTCGGGAGCGACCGAAACATGCCCACCTTGCCGAGCGGTATTCGAATCTGGTTGTCGATGGAAGCGATTCTGTTGCCGGACCGGCCCTTCTATCCCTGCCCTCATGGACGGTTCTGGTACCGCGATCTGGATCCGGCGATCGAGTGGGACCCGACCGATTCCCAAGCGGCACCCGAGCGATTCCGGCTCGGCCTCGTGCCTGAGACCCGGCTCGATGTCGCCGCGTACGTGCGAGTTCTCTTTGCCGCCGAGCGGGAGCCGGTCCGACGCTGGCGAGGTGACTGGCTGCTTACATTGGACCGCCCGAACGACCTGACGGATCCGGATTGGGACGCTTTGCTCGGATTCCTCGGAACCCAACGCACCCTGGCCTTTCTTGATCTCGCCCGTGATCGGTGCGTGAAGCAAGGTGAGGCTCGAGGCCGCGCCGGCCTCCCCGAAGATTTTCTGGACTTCGGACCCGGTCTTCACGGTCGGCCAGAGACGGCTCGCCGACTGGCCCAGGCCACCACGACGATCGAATCGATCGCCGCCCAGATTCGGACGGCCGAGGATGAGGGTGATCTGGAGGCCTCGGTCCACGGGCGGAATCGTCTGGAATCCATCATCGAGGAAGCGGACCGGACCCTCGATCGATTCGGGCCGCATCGCGGCCTCGCCCACCGAGTGATCGCCGACGCTTCGATTCATCTGGGACTCGGATCGGATGCGATTCGTCACGCGCGAGCATTCGCGGGGATCGTTCCCGGCAACGACGCCTTCGCGGCCGAGGTCGAGGATCGACTGAGCAACGTGGTCACCCCGATGTTCGATTGACGGTGAATTCGCCGATTCCCGACGATTCAGGACCACCATGAACAACCCGCCGGGAGCCGCATGACGGCTCCCGGCGGGTTCGTGTTCGATCGATGTTCGGCGTGGCTCAGGCCTTGCCGAGGTACTCGCCGGTCTCGGGGTTGACCTTGACGACAT
>CAJWFU010000038.1:0-10698 GCA_913031315.1 uncultured Phycisphaerae bacterium
CGTCCGATGCTGGTCTGCTCCCGGAGATCGGTGAGATCGCCTTTCTTCGTGGCGGTCGAACCTCGGTCTGATTCCATGGGGCGGCGGCGGGCCGGCGGGTATACTCGACCGCGGTTCCGAACCGGCGTTCGTCGGTTGACCAACCCGCCCTGCAGTTTCAACCTCCATCGATCGGAGCCGGCGTGTCGAGCATGCCCGAGACAGAGCGGGGCTACGCCCCGCCGATCGTCCGTCAGTTCAGCGTTTTTCTCGACAACCGCGTCGGAAAGTTGCTTGAGCTTCTCGAAGTCATGGAGACCGCCGCGGATGTCCACGTTCGAGCGATCTGCGTGCTCGATTCCAGTGACCACGCGGTGGTGAGAGTGGTGTGCGGCAACGCGGACGGCGCGAGATTCGCGCTGCGGCAACGAGGGTTCACCTTCTCCGAAACCGACATCCTGGTCTTCGAGGTCCCCGACGAATCGACGCTCAAGGAAGCCTGTCGCTCCTTGCTCGCGGCGGAAGTGAACATCGCCTTCACTTATCCGATCACTCGGTCGGGAGAGTGTGAGCCGGCGGTCGCGATCGCGGTCGACGATCACACCTTTGCCGGCCAGATTCTCTTGCGAAGAGGCTTTCAGCTTCTGGGTGAGCTCGATCTCAGCTGATGCCTGATCCGATGGCTTCACCGTCGATGACGGATGGAATCATGAAAACGGTCCTCCTCGCCGATCGATTTGAATCGAACGACGGGAAGGACCGTTTTTCATTCGGACCCTGATGTCGAACCGGCGGTCATTCGCCGGTTGGAGGATCGGTGACCGTCTTCGGGGCTGCCGGCGCTTCCGGTACGGCCGGCGTTTCGGGGGCCGGACTCTCCGGAAGGGGCCCGGCGGCGGGGGCGGGGATCGGGCCCGGAGTCGGAAGCGTCTCCGCGACGTAGGCACGCTCGGGGCGGGAGATGGTCGCCACTTCCAGCAGGTCGTCATCACGGCGAATGGCTTCGGCCACCTCGATCCCGTCGATCACCCGGCCGAACACGGTGTATTCGGTGTTGAGATTCTCCGCCGGCTCGAGCACGATGTAGAACTGGGAACTACCGCTGTTCGGGGTGGTCTTCCCGGGCTTGGATGGATCGGGGCTCTTGGCCATCGCAACGCTTCCGGCGAAGTGGAATCGCTTGTCCACTCGGCTGGACTCGTCGGGAATCCAGCTTCCTCGACCGCCGCTTCCGGCGGTACTGCCGGAGCCGGGGCGGGAGTTGGGGTCGCCCCCCTGCGCGACGAAGTTGGGCTCGACCCGATGGAAGCGAGTGCCGTCGTAGAAATCCTGTTCCGAGAGTTCGATGAAGTTGGCCACGGTGTTGGGGGCCTCGTTCTCGTAGAGCATGATCGTGACGGGACCCTTGCTGGTGATCAGCTGGATGATGGGTGCGGTTCCGGCGGCGTCCTCCGCCTCCCGCCGGGTCACTTCGTCCTGCCAGAGGGCGGACCAACGAGTGGCTTCGCCGCGAATGCGGTTGGCCTGGCCTCGGATCCCGGGCTTGGCGAGACCTTCTTCCGGGATGGCATCGATCGCCTCGATCGCTTCGTAGAACTGGTTTCGAGACATGTGGGCCCGGGCAAGAAGAATTCCGCCTTCGGGTTCCGCGGCCAGATCGATCGGATTGGCCTGGAGAATCATCGGAATGCTCTGGTATCGATTCTGTCCGAGACGATGTCTCGCCCAGGCGACCTGGACGCGATCCCGGTCGGAAAGGGATGCGAGCCGTTCGTAGTCCTCGTCGATCCGCTGGTCATCACCGAGCCAGATCGCGAGTTGCAGATCCATGGCGACCGGGCGGGCATCGTTCGGGTTGTTCTTGCGGAAGGCATCGAGCTTCGACTGGAGCTCGGTCAGTGAAGCCTTCTCGCTGGATCCGATGGTGCGCTTGGCGGCCATGTAGCGCTTGAGTTGGTCGTACTCCGTTCGGAGCGATGACCAGTCTTCGGCGTGCACGTCCGCTGCTCCGATCAGGAAACAGAGGGCGAGGGTGGGAATGATGAATCGGTGCAGGTCGCACCGGAAGATGAATCGGGGCATCTGAGGCTCTCCCAGGATCCGGAGTCGGAGTTCAGGCATTGACGGTGCAGGCGGTTCTGGGAGTTTCCCAGACCGTGACCGCGTGGAGACGAGGTTCGTTTCGAAGGCTTTGAATCGGTTCGCGAAGAAGATCGACGCATCGGGCCGCGATGTTCTCGACGCTCGCCACTTGGTCTCGGAAATCATCGAGGTCGAGATTGAGGTGCTTGTGATCGAAGCGATCGATGAGATGACGATTCACGACCGCATCGAGGGCGTCGACGGAGATCGCATCATGATCCGAGCCGCACGCCACCTCGACTTCCACCTCGTAGTTGTGTCCGTGTCCGTGCGGATTGCTGCACTTGCCGAACAAGGCGGCATTGGCGGCATCGTCGAGCTCCGGAAGATGGAGGCGATGCGAGGCGGAGAATTCGTACCGGCGACGGAGACGCATGGTGGACATGGATGCGGATTCTATCCGCCACCAGGTCATCGGCTCGGTCGAGAGCATGGTGGCGAAGGGCGGGGGGGTGAGTTCTTCGGCGACGGCCGCGTGAAGCATCCGCAAGGCGTCTGGAGCCGTCAGCTCCCCCAGGGCGTGCCGGGGAAGGAGACGGGGCAGGGCGATTTCCCGAACCGCCGCATCAATTCGATCGATTCCCACCAGATAACCAGTACGAGGATCGGGATTCCCCTGTACCTCCACCACGGTGGTCCACGAGGCACCGGCCGTGGTGTTCATTCCAGGCCAACCGGCATGGGTGTTGCCACGCGGGCTTGAAAGGGCTTTCTCGGCCTCCCCGTCGCGGGTGAGGGAGAAGCGGACCGTGCGGGATAAGCGGGCTTCGCTGCTCATTGAAGACACTCGGGAACGTCGTCCCCGGAAGGGGGGCGATGAAAGGCAAGAAGGTCCGTATTTCAGACACGGAGTCAGTAGCGAACATGCCGGATGGCGAAAAAAACACGTTTCGCGGAGAAGGAGGCTTGCGACTGATCCGACGCATGCTAGCATTCATTGGTCGTCGCAAGGCGACTCAACTTCACCCCCGGAAGGGCTCGGTTCGAGGCTTGCCTCAGCCGGGCCTTTTTTTTACGGCCGGGAGTTCGCACGCTTTCGGGCGGGATCCGGTGACCCACGAAATCCGTTCCAGCCCTGGGTGTGAACCACCGTAGGATTCGGACATGTCCGTTTCTCCATCCTGTTTCCTGCCGACGATCTTGCTGGTGTCCGCGTTGGGATGCCAAGTGGTCGATCCCTCCGCCTCGGAATCCGGGACGACCGGCGGTTCGATTTTCGAGATGGCTCCAGAGCCCGCGACCGAACCGCGACGCATCACCCTCGAAGGTGGCGTCGTGGTTTCGGTCGACGGAGGGCGAGTCGAAATTCCCGGCTGGATCGCGTTGTCCGAAGGATGGCTCGAAGTGGCGGCGTGCCGACAGGGCACCCGGGAACACGAGGCGATCGTGACCAGTGTGACGCTGCCGTCGGTGGTTCACTCCGGACTCCTGCTTGCCGGATTCACCCCCGGATCACCGGCCCGTTACCGAGTCGATGGGCCGCCGCTTGCGGCCACCGGTGACCCGATCGAAGTCGATTTGATCTTTGAAGCCGACGGGCGACGAGTCACGCTGCCGCTCGGAGAGGCGATCGACGATGAACGAGGGGAGGCCACCCCTCGATGGGTCTTCGCAGGATCGGGTTTTCGTCCGAATCCGCCTTCGCTCGGTCCGGGCGAGTTCTACGTTGCGGACTACGCAGGGACTCTCGTGGGTCTGACGACCTTTGGTGACGAGATGATCGCCGCGGTCGAGGTTCGTTCGCCGGAGATCGGTGTGGATGCGCCGGTCTGGCAGATTCGTCCCGGAGTCCTACCCTCGGTCGGGACCCCGGTCACGATGGTCTTCCGACGACCGGATTCCAGCGACTGAATCATTGGCCGGTGAGGCCGATGGTCGGATCATCCAGTCGATTGGCCGCGCAGAGCGCAATCGCGAGGGCGTCGGCGACGTCGGGGGGTTCCGGCGGCGCGGCCAGTCCGCAGCGACTGGCGATCGCCAGTTGCATCCTCGCCTTGTCCGCGGCGCCATCGCCGGTCAGCGACTTCTTGACCTGGGCTGGCGGATGCTCGACCACCTCGATTCCCTTCTGAGCGGCGGCCAGAAGGATCACGCCACGGCCGTGGGCCATCCTGACGCCGGTTGATGCTCGGTCAGGATGGGTGAACACCGTCTCCACCGCCACGAGTTCCGGGCTCAGGTCGGCGATGACGCTCGAGATGTCCTCGTGCAGTCTTCGAAGTCGGGCGGGCAGCGGAAGGTCGGTCGGTATTCGAAGAACGCCGCCTTCGATGATCTTCGGCTCTCCGGCGGCGGAGACTTCGACCACGCCGTAGCCGGTGATTCGCAGGCCGGGGTCGACGCCAAGGATCCGCATGGTTCGTTTCCGAGGGCCTCGGCCCGGCTTCAGGAGGCGATGCCGCCCGCGATGTCGCTCGAAATCTCGCCGTCGGTCAAGCGAACGATTCGTTGGCATCGTTCGGCGACCGCGTCATCGTGGGTGACCATGATCACGGTCAGGCCGGCCTGGTGAAGATCATCGAAAAGCGAGAGGATCGATTCGCCGGTGCGGCTGTCCAGATTTCCGGTGGGTTCGTCAGCCATGAGGATGGCGGGGTTGGTCACCAGCGATCGTGCGATGGCCACGCGCTGCTGTTGTCCGCCGGAGAGTTCGCTCGGGCGGTGGCCGAGCCGATCGGAGAGTCCGACCAGCTCCAACTTCGACTTGGCGAGTTCGAGTCGTTGGGTTCGCGAGAAACCCTGGTAGAAGAGCGGCACTTCGACGTTCTCGACGATCGTGAGTTCGCTGATCAGATTGAATGCCTGAAAGACGAAGCCGATTCGACGTCCCCGAGCCCGACTCAAGGCCTTGTCTTCGAGGGTCGACACGTCGAGGTCGTCCAGAAAATAGTGCCCTTCGGTCGGTCGGTCGAGGCAGCCAAGGATGTTCATCAGCGTGCTCTTCCCGCTTCCGCTCGAACCCATGATGGCGCAGTACTGGCCCGTGGGAATCGAGAGGTCGATTCCCCGAAGGGCCTCGACCAGAATCGACCCGTCGGGTTTGAAGTAGTGCTTCTTGATCCCTTCCAGGCGCACCGTCACCACGGGGTCGGCATGCTGAGGCTGGGAGGGCCCGTCGGGATTGGCAGATGGAGCTTTCACGCCCCGAGTGTAGTCGGGTGTCGACTTCGGACGCCGGTTCCGTTGCCGGGGTCGATTAGACTCGGGCCACGTCTCGGCCCAACCCGGTGTTCGGAGTCCCCCCGTGCCAGAGTCCAGTCAACCGCCGAATGAAGAGTCACCCCGTTCGGTTCAGGTCATTCGGCGGATCTTCGCCGATCAGCTCACGCCCGTTCTGGCCTACCGCCGGCTGGTGGCACCGGATGATCGAACCGCTCCGAGTTTCCTCTTCGAATCCGTGGAGCAGGGGGGAGGGGTCGGCCGTCATTCGCTGGTCGGGGTCCGACCGCGGCTGGAGTTGATCGGGCGTGGTGCCTCGCTTCTGACCCTGGAGCACCCGGCGGATGGCGGGGCACCGGCCGAGCATCGTCATGATGGCCGGGATCCGTTCGAACTGGTGCGGGAGCTCCGAGCTCGAGCGGCTCCGGTCCGCATGATCGGCGACGGTCGCCCTCCATCCGCGTTCCGGGCCGGGTTCGTCGGGTTTGCCGGCTACGACACGGCTCGGTGGGCGGAACCCGCGAAGCTGCCGTTCGACGAAGCTCCGCGGGACGACCGTGACCTGCCCGACATGCACCTGGGGCTCTACGGCCGAGTACTGGTCTTCGACCACGTCGCCAAGACCGTTCATGTGGTCGCGACCGAGTTGATCGCGGATCATCCGAATGAGCAGGCGGCCGCCGAAGCTGCCGCGCGAGCCGCGGATGAACTCATCGGCACGGTCACCGACGATGCGGTGCATCTGGCCCCCGGGGCGATCGATCTCGATCTGGAACGCCCACCGGCGGCACCCGAGGTCTCGACCATGTCCCGGGCGGAGTTCGAGGCTGCCGTCCGGACGACCCAGGAGTACATCGCGGCGGGCGATGCCTTCCAAGTGGTTCTCAGTCAACGATTCGAACGAACGACGGTGGCCGATCCGTTCGACCTCTACCGAGCGCTTCGGATCGTGAACCCTTCGCCCTATCAGATTTATCTTCAGGCCCGGGGCTGCATGCTGGTCGCGGCCAGCCCAGAGATTCTCTGTCGGGTTCGAGGACGCGAAGTGGTGAATCGCCCCCTCGCGGGTACCCGGAAGCGGGGGCGGGACGAGGCTGAAGATCGGGCGCTTGAGGCCGAACTTCTGGCGGACGAGAAAGAGCGAGCCGAACACGTCATGCTGGTCGATCTCGGGCGGAACGACCTCGGCCGGATCTGTGATCCCGGCTCGATTGCGCTGGAGCAGGTGATGCAGGTGGAGCGGTACAGCCACGTCATGCACATCGGATCCGTGGTCACCGGGCGATTGCGAGACGGCGTCGACGATCTGGATGCGCTGCGGGCGACCCTGCCGGTAGGCACGGTGAGCGGGGCGCCGAAGATCCGGGCGATGCAGATCATCGACGAACTCGAGCCGGTCCGACGCGGCCCGTATGCCGGAGGAATCGGAGCGATCGATCTTGAGGGTGATCTCGACATCGCGATCGCCCTGCGGACCATGGTGGTGCCGACGGGATGCGGATCGGCCCCGTGGACGATTCATCTGCAGGCCGGCGCGGGCGTGGTGCTTGATTCGGATCCCGCGGCGGAGTGGCAGGAGACGGTGAACAAGGCTGCGGGGTTGGGGCGAGCCATCGATCTCGCCGAATCGGCCTTCGGCCCCCGACCTCGCTGATCACCCTTCGTTCAGGCGTCCCCGGTCGATCCCGGTTCGGATGGCGATTCCGGTTCCAGCGGAATCGATTCGGTATTCACCGGGCGGAGCCGAGTCGGCTTCACGACTCGTCCCCCCTGAAAGTGAATCCAAGCCCCGCCGATGCGGGTGGTGGTCGGCCCGCGGCGTCCATGTTCGACGTGGTCGTCGAGGAACACCAACTGGATCCCGGTGATCAGGACCCTTGTCAGGTGGGCGGCGATGGCGCTGGCGATCAGAGAGATGACCGCCAACACGATCACCGTGACCTGAATGGTCGGGGTCGAAGCATTCGGATTCGCGATGCTCGTGAACATCAGGACCAGCACGGCGAAGGACACGACGCCGGCGAGTAACGTCGCGGAGATCGCCGCCACGCCTGTGAATCGCATCAACGGATCATCAAGCCGTCGGGCCAGGCGGATTCCGGTGATCGTGGGACTCAGGAGTCCTGCGACACCGGCGAGCGACCAGGCGGCCAATGCGGGCGGAAGGGCGAGGGTCGACAGGTTGCCGGTCATCACCAGCGTGAGGATCACGATCGTGGACCAGGCCATGAGCGGTTCGACGATGGTGGGTAGGCGCATGGACCGCTCGAATCCGATGTCGTCGAACCGTCGAAGCGGACTTCGACGAAATTTCATCCACCCTGCGACCCGTGCGAGTGTGCCCATCGCCACCAACAACATCACCACCTGGGCACAGGCCGGAACCAGCATCAGTCCCGACATCGGCGCCGCGGAAAACCAGGCGCAGAATGCCAACGACTTCAGCCCGCTGCGGGTGAAGGCCGCCTCCGGATCAAGTCGTGACGGGTCATCCGGCCAGATGGTGTTGGAGGCCAGAGAACAACCGCATTCCGGACAGTGTTCGGATCTTCCGGAACCTCTGAGGTCGTACTGGCACCCACCGCATCGGGGGCCGAGGCTCGGGGAGCTGGCGGAATCGGGGCTCATTTCGGAAACACCTTCCTTTCGGAGGTCCGGTGAATCGGGGCGAGTGGAAAAGACGCGGCCGTCTGATAAGAAACCGGGATTTCAAGCCTCTCCGAACTTTCCGGCCCCGATACGGTATGAGAAGTCAGTCCTCCGGTCCTGATTGGATCGGAAGCTCCGTCCGGCCGATTGAAAACGGTCGGGTCCATTCAGATCCGGGTCTTCACCCTCCGGAACTCGTTTCCGGGACTCCAACCTCTGGGATCCTCCGACCATGTCGAGTCCGAGCCTCGCCCGTTCTTTTCGCCTTTCGTTTTCCGTCGCGGCCACGGTCCTGTTGACCGCCTTCGCGGGCGCCGGGTCGTTCGAAGAAAAGGTCGATCCCCCGAGCGTGATCGTGCCTGAGGGACTCGATGCCTGGCGATCGGGAGTCTGGGAGGCGGCGTTGGAGGGTCGCACCGGCGAGATGATGGAATACCTCGATGCGATTCCGGGGGAAGCGGATCCCGATCGTGCCGAGGCGCTTCGTGCCGCGATGAAGGCTCGCGACGGCCACGCCGCCGAGACCAATGAGGACCGGGCCGAGGGTCGCAGGGAGGCGTCGAAGAAGATCGCCGAAGCCCTGGAGTCTGGAAACCTGACCGAGGCCCTCACCGGTGCGGTCGAACTGCAGACCCTCTCCGATGACTGGGAGGCAGTCCTTGCGGAACCGGAGATCGTGACCCTGATCCAGACCGCCGAAGACCGAGAAGCCGAGGCACGAACTCTCGGGGACTGGCTCTTCGTCCAGGAGATTCTCTTCCGACTGCGCACGCTGCACGAGGACACCGACTTCAAGGAACTGCATCAGTCATACGACCGTCGACTCGATGAAGTGAACCGCAGAATCGGTCTTCTCGCCCGATACGCGCCTCGTTCGCTCCACGATCTCCGAGGCCGGCAGATGTCAAGGCTCGAGCCGGACGAGGAATTCCCTGAATTCAACGAAGCCTTCGCGGAGGACTGGAAGGTTCCGCTCAACGGCATCACGGAGCGAATGCTCCGGTCCGCGTTGCGGATCGGTGCAACCCAGCACATCTCAGACTGCGGCTGGAAACCCCTGCTCGACGGCGGACTTGAGGCGATCGAGATCTTCGCCTCCACGGATCAACTGGTCGAGAACTTCCCCGGCCTCGCGGACCGCGAGAAGGCCGATGCCTGGCTCGAGATCGTGCGGCGGGAGCGGGCGCGGTTGGCGGAGATTCCTGAAGACGAGGTGACTCGTCGGGACTACCACCGGATTCTCCCGGAGCTCATGCGGGCCAACCCCCGGACGATCGACGTTCCCGAGGCCGTGGTCCTCCGTGAATTCGGCGAAGGCGCCACCTATCGCCTTGAAGACATCTACGAGGATCAGTACACCCAGATGATCTGGCCGGAGCAACTGCGGCGATTCCAGCAGCAGGTCCAGGGCGACTTCGTCGGTGTCGGCATCCTCATTCGCCACGACGACAAGCGGGAGTTGATGGTCCAGAACCCGCTGGAAGGTTCGCCCGCGTCCCGAGCCGGGATCGAGGAGCAGGATCGCATCGTCGAGGTCGATGGTGTGCCGACCACGGGCTGGAGTCTCACCCGCGCCGTGGATGAGATCACCGGTCCTCGTGGCGAGGAAGTCGTTCTCTCCATTGCGCGTGAGGGGGAAGAGGAGACCGTGGACGTGCCGATCGTCCGTGATCGAATCAAGATCCGCTCCGTGAACGGCTGGTACAAGAAGTCGCTCGACGAAGAGGGAACGCCGGAATGGGATTGGTGGGTCGATCGTGAAGAAGGCATCGGTTACGTCCGGCTGACTTCGTTCAATGACGACAGTTTCGACGACTTCCTCGATGCGCTCGGGCAGATGCAGGCGGATCGGTCGATCGAGGGACTGGTGCTCGACCTGCGCTTCAATCCCGGGGGCCTGCTCGAGAGCGCCATCCGCTTCTCGAATCTCTTCGTGTCCGAGGGAAGGATCGTGTCGTGTGAAGACCGCGACGGACAGACGGTGTGGGCGCGTCCAGCCCAGCGGCAACTCGCCTTCCTCGAAGGAAAGCCTCTCGTGGTGCTGGTGAACCCCGGCTCCGCCAGTGCCAGTGAGATCGTCTCTGGTTGTCTCCAGGCCCACGGGGCGGCGGTGGTGGTCGGCGAACGTTCCTTCGGCAAGGGAAGCGTGCAGACCGTGCACGATGTCTCCGATCCCCAGGGCGGGCCCGCGGCCTTCAAGATCACCAATCAGTACTACGCCCTGCCGCCCGCGCCCGGAGAGGAGCGGGGGAGACTGGTTCACAAGATGCCGGGTTCGACGGACTGGGGTGTCAATCCCGGCGTGACGGTCGAAATGACCCCGGATCAGACCCAGGAGGCCTACGAACTTCGTCGCAAGAGCGATCTGATCGCCGACTGGGATGAGGATCGTGATCCGGGTGAGCGGCCCCGGCCTGAAGGCCTGCTGGAGGACGGAATCGACGCTCAGTTGGAAACCGCCATCCTGATTCTCAAGGCGAGGCTCCTCCCTTCCGCCGGCAAGCCAAGGGTCGCCGCCGGCTGAACACGCCCTCCCGGGGTCGTGAGGTGGGTCGGATTTCAGGAAATGAGTGCGAACGGGAAGTCCGGGATTCATGAAGGGTGTTCCACTCTCAAGGTGGTTGCCCAATGGGCGTGGGACCGCCATAATTGACGATCCTCGGCCTTGGGCCCTGATGACCGAATCCCCTCCTCCCGGAGAAATGGATGTCTGCTGTGACCGATACCGCACGCGCTGCCTCGGGTGGCCGTCGGCCTCTGGCCGATCGT
>CAJWFU010000039.1:0-10681 GCA_913031315.1 uncultured Phycisphaerae bacterium
CCTGCTCGAGATTGGTCGCGACCCCCTGGTCGTTACGGGTGTACCCCGCGAAGAACGTCGACTCGAACTTGGCCTGCTCGGCGGACAGATTCGCATTGGCGATCGCCGGAGAGATCATCTCGGTACGAAGATCCAGGTTGTTCTCAAGAACGGACCGACGAACGTCGGCGATCTCGATCGGACGAATCTCATCGGGTTCTTCAATCGGGACCTCTCGGTCGAGCATGGCTTCCATGGCCTCATCCGGCGCCTGGGGATCGACCGTGCTTCTGGCCATGAGATCGACCGGATCGATCCGGTTGATCCGTTCGGGTGCCGGATGCCAGTCTTCGGTGTCGTTGTCAAGGATGCCTACCGGCGCGCAGGCGGACAGGAAAGTCAGAGACAACAGGGTGCCGTACCGATTCATTGACGAGCGTGATTTCATTCGTGTCGCAGAGCCTCGATGGGATCCAATCTGGAGGCCTTGATCGCCGGGAATATTCCGAAGATCAGACCCACGGCAGCACTGAAGGAGAAGCTGACCACGATCGCCCAGAGCGGAACGTGCGCCTCATCCAATCCAGCGTCCGGAATGAGCGTCAGCCCGAAGGCCATGAGTTCACCGATGAGCACTCCCAGGGCACCACCGACCAGACAGAGCATCACCGCCTCCAGCAGGAACTGAAGCAGGATCTCTCCCGGGGTGGCGCCCACGGCTTTTCTCAGGCCGATTTCACGGGTTCGTTCGCTCACCGAAACCAGCATGATGTTCATGATTCCGATGCCACCGACCAGCAGGCTCACGCCGACGATTCCACCCGCGATCGCCGTGATGCCTGCAGCGAGCGCCTTGAATTGATCGATGAACTGGTCGATCGCCGCGACGTTGAACGTATCCGGATCTTCGGGACCGAGTCCACGCATCTTCCGCAATACGAATCGCACTTCACTTTCCGCCTCGGCCGCGAGATCAGGAGACTCGATCATGGCGGTCACTCGGAAGAAGAACTCCGGATTGTGAAGCCGCGCGGCCTGAGCGAACGGAATGAAGAGCTCCGCCGCGGACGTATTGATTCCAAACATCGTCGATTGAATCGTCTCGACCACCCCGACGATGAGATATCTCCGCCCTCCGATCAGAACGCTTGAACCGACCGCCTTCGTCGGAAGTCCGAGTTCCTCGATTCCCGCTTCGTTCACGAGGCACACCTGACGGGCCTCATCCTCATCGATGGAGTTGAAGGGTCTCCCTTCCAGCACCGATCGATTCTCGGTCTCGTGCCAGGCCGGCCGAATACCCGTCACCGTGATTCCTTCGAGCAATCGTTCGCCGTATTGGGCCGAGGTGCCGAGCGACGTGATCGGGGTCACGACCCGAATCGACGGGCAGTTGAGTTCGATCGCCTCGACCTCCTCCACCTTGAGACGAACCTCCTTCCACGGATAGAGATTCTTTGGTGCGTCGTCGGGACGGTCGGGGAAGATCAACAACCGATTCGCCCCGAAGGACTCGAATTCACCGAGGACTTTCTCCTTCAGACCCGCGAGGGCCGCGATCACCGCGGTGACGCTCGCGACGCCGACGATGATCCCGAGCGCCGTGAGCAGACTTCGGCCGAGGTTCGCCCGGATCTGCGAGAGGGCCAGGATGATCGCCTGAGTCCAGAACGAGAAGGAGATCACGCCTCACCTCTCTTCGAGTCGTCAGTGGTCGCGAGATATCTTCCCGCCGGATCCTCCGCGATCGGAAGGTCACTGGCGACCCGACCATCGTGGAGACGAATCACTCGTTCACAATGAGCGGCGACCTCATCCTCGTGGGTGACGATGATCACCGTCTGGCCTTCCTCGTGAAGGTCCTGGAAAAGTCGGAGAATGTCCGCCGTCGTGGTGGAATCGAGATTGCCCGTCGGTTCGTCGGCAAGAAGGATGGCCGGGTTGTTGAGCAACGCCCGCGCGATCGCCACTCGTTGCTTCTGGCCGCCGGACAACTGATTGGGTCGATGGGTCATCCGATCCCCCAGGCCGACCCGTTCAAGGGCGGCGGCGGCCCGGGAACGACGATCGCGACGACGGTCACCTCGGGCGTACACACTCGGCAATTCAACGTTGGCCAGAGCGGTCGAGCGATACAGAAGCTCGAAGGCCTGAAACACGAAACCGATTCGCTCGTTTCGAACGCGAGCCAGTTCGGCGGATCCCATCTCATCCGTCCGGCGACCGTCCAGCGTGTAGGTGCCGGCGGTCGGTCGATCAAGACATCCCAGCACGTTCATCAGTGTGCTTTTCCCGGACCCCGATGAACCCATGATGGCGACAAGTTCGTTCTTGCCGATCTCGAGGTCAACACCCCGGAGGGCGTGGATGGTTTCCACTCCCACCCGGTAGATCTTGGTGATGCCTTCAATCTTGATGAGCATGTGCTGACTCCGGAAGCGACCGCCATCGGCGTTCCTCAGAACGAAATCGAGAACTCGCCGCCCTCTTCGGCTTCCGAGCCGCCGGAATCGCTGCCGCTCTGCCGTACCCGGTCCCCATTCTTGAGCTTCTCCAGCACCTTGTACGGTCCGACGATCACCTGAGCGTCGACTTCGATTCCCTCGGCGATGATGGTCTCGGAAAGACTGCTGGGACCGATTCGCACCGGTCGACACACCGCCCTTCCCTCTTCAACCACGTAGACGACTGGAACCGTTCGCTTGGCCAGGTCGACCAGCGGATGGTCTCGGAGATCTCCAGAGAGTTCATCGACCTTGCGATCGATGACCGCCTGGCTCTCGACCACCAGCCCCTCGTGACGAGCGATCTCGATATCCACGTTGGCGGCCAGACCGGAATAGATCTGGCGACCATCGAGTTTGATCTGCACTTCGGTCTTGAAGAATCCCGACCCATCCCGGTCAAGGGATCGTTGAAGCGCAATCCGCTCCACGACACCACCGAAGACCTCGTTGGAATACGCATTGATACGGACTTCCGCCGGCTGGGTCGTCGCGATCTTGGCAATGTCACTCTCGGCCACCCGGGCATCAAGTCTCATGCGAGAGAGATCTGCGATGGTCATGATGATCGTCCCCGCGTTGTTCATCGTTCCCACCACCACCAGTTCTCCGACCTCCGCGTTCAAGACCGTGACCACCCCGTCGATCGGGGAGATGACCACGGTCCGTTCCAGAGCTTCGCGGGCCTGGTCGACATCGGCGTCCGCAGCGGCCAGCGAACTTTCGATCACGGATATCGCGATCTTGGCGGCTTCAACCTGAGCCTGGAGCTCCAGTGTGCGACTCCGGGCATCATCGAGCGCCTGACGGCTGATGTCTCCCGTTTCAAAAAGTGACTCCTGCCGCTTCAACGTCTCCCGAGCGTTTGCAAGAGAGGCCAACGGCCCCGCAAGTCGGGATTGTTCGCTTTGAAGTCGGAATCGCTCGGCGTCGCGTCGTGCCTTGGAGCTTTCAAGGCTCGCTTCAATCGACTCCGCATCGAGGCGAATGATCACATCCCCGCTCTTCACCACATCCCCCTCCCGAAAAGGAAGCTCGAGGATGCGGGCGGAAATTTCAGCCGAGACATCAACCTTGACGTTGGGTTCGATTTCACCGGGAGCGGAGACTCGCTCCACCAACTCTCGCCGGCGGACGGCATCCGCTCGAACTTCAAGACCGACTCCGGAACCGGAGCCAAAGGAGATCGACGGACCAACGAAGACCATCGTGGCGACGAGAGCGACCAGAACGCCGATCACCACGAAAAGAAAGATACGCAAGGCTTCTCCAAGCAGACCCAAGGATGAATTTCGCCTGTCGGCGAAGGGAGGCCCCGAAGACCTCCTGAGATCTTCCCACGATTGGGATTCGGGCGGAATCCATTTCAGGTCCAAACCACCGCTGGGTTCATCCCTGCCCCGGAGGTTACCGCCACACCGACCCGAATATCCAACGATCGATCAGTACCAACAATGGCTGGAGATGAAAAACACCCCCCGGCCTGGAAGGCCGAGGGGTGCTGAGGATCCTGGAATCGGTCCTGAAACCGATCCAATGTTCAGGATGCAGTCTGGCGGGTGGTGAAAAGCAAGGCCTTCCACCGGATCCGTCAGAGGGGATCAGCCGGGGCAGTTACCCCAGAGCGAGAGGAGGAGGCCGACGTCAGCACCGCTGACGAAACCGTCTCCACTCAGATCTTCAGGACAGCCACCACATTCGCCCCAGGCGGCGAGGATGGAGCCGAAGTCGGCACCGTTGACGATGCCGTCATCGTTGAAGTCGCCTTCGCAGTCGTCTCCATCACCGAGGGTGCCGTTGAGGTTGACGAACCATTCGATGTCGAAGCCGATGTCGGCGTAGGGGCCGAACTCGGTGATTCCGCAGCTATCCGAACGCAGATAGGTCGGACCATAGGCGACGTCAGCCGAAGTACCACCGGCGATCGCGGCAAAGCCGTCATCCGAAGCCGGAATCGCCAGTTCGATCACGATGGATGAACCATCGCTGAGATCGATGTCGAGACCACCATCGAGAACGGCGGTGCTGAAGTCGGCCCCACCGGTGTAGATACCCAGCGGCACGGAGGCGAGCAGGGTCAGGTCGGCGAGGGGCGCGGGATTTCCAGTCGGGGAGGACCAGACGTTGACCGCGCCTTCAAGGTAGCTGCCGGAGTTGACGATGCCGAAGTCGACGCAGTCCAGGGTGAACTGATTCGAACCAAGGTCCGCCGCCGAGTAGACGCGAGCCCAGGAGTTCTCCGTGGTGATGTTATTGGCCGCACAAGCAACGCCGTTGTCCTGCAGGACGGCACCGGGGTTGGTTGCGGAAGCGGTGTCCGGTCCGGGGACGTCGCAGGTCTGTGCCGGAATCTGCGGATCGGGCGTGACCCAGGAGACGGTCAGGGTTCCAGTACCAACGGCAGCCTGGTAACCAGAGACGCTGATGAGGTACTGACGACCCGAGGTGACCGGCGCGATCAGTCGTGATGTGTAGTCGACACAGCCGCCACCATCATCATTACAAGCGATCTCAGCACCTTCGAGGTTGGCCGGATCGAAGACGTCGCCGATTTCGCCCGCGTCCCAGAGGGTGAGCGCCGTATCGTAGGTCGCGGCATCACAGGTGGATGCCGTGAGTTCCTGAGCGCCCAGCTCGGTGATCTGGATCATGTACCAGACGTTGGCAGCACCGCCACCCGCACAGGTGATTTCCGGGCCGTCGTAGTTGGCCAGGGTGGTGTCGTAGGAATCGGATTCACCGTTGCTCAGCATGGTGGGACTGGTCGCACAGTCATTCGCGTAGGCAGGAGCGTCGCACGAGTATTCGTAGATGCCACAAGCGTCGATGGCGATGGCGACACAGCCACTGTCCCATTCGATATCGCAGCAGAACGGCTCGAGCTCGCAGGTCAGCGAGCAGCAGGTGACGTCGTCACAACCAGGGGTGGGGTGCTCTTCACCACAGCCACCGGTCGCACCAATGCATCCGGCGGGGATGTCACCGCCAAGAACGAAGTAGAAGTCCGCGGTATTGACCTCGGAGTGGCGAAGGCCGAGACCTTCGTTCCAGGTGGAGGACATGCCGGTGGGGACATCACCCGTCGCTGCCACCTTCAGAGTGAAGGGAGTCAGCGGGACGTCGGTTTCTTCGAGTGCCTGTCGATTGGCACAAGCACCCTCGACGTCTGAACCAGTGTCGTCCCCGGCGAACGGGGCGACGAAGTACCAAGCGGTATCCGTGCCGTCGCCGTCGGCGTCACCGTCGTCGAGGTTGATGTCGAACACGATTTCCGAGGCCCAGCCGGTGAAGCTGGATCCGACGTTCCAGCAGACGTCGACGTCGACGTTCGAGAAACCGACGGACTGAACGTAGCGGCCGGGATCACCCGTCACGACGATCTGTTCGTTGGCCGGGGTTTCACCCGCTTCGAAGTCGATGAAGAAGAGGTCGATGTCGCTGAAGCTGACATCAAACCGAACGGTGTCACCCGCAAAGGCGCTGCCGGCGAGGCCGACGACGCCGATGGCGGCACATGACTTGATGAAATGAGACTGCATCCGTGAATCCTCCAATTTCGGATCTGGCGACGACAAGGACAGGAGTGTCCCTGCCGAATATGAGAGAGACAGAGCCTGCGAAAGCCAGACCCTGCAATCTAAATGTAGTCAGACTGGGATGGGGGTCAATCCGCAAATGGAGCAAATGCCCGGAGAGCGGAGGAAATGCCCCTACGAACAGAACTTCCGAACCCAAAACCGCTCAAGATCCGCCTCTCGGCTGTTGTTATCGGACATTTTTAAGGGCGTTCAATCGATGTTTCCGCCGAGGGCGCTCCAGCCGATCACCAGATTTCCGAATTGAGACCCGGTTTCGAGCCGCTCCCAAGCCTTTAAAGCATCGGAAAACGGCATCACACCATCCAGAACCGGCCTGAGTGCCCCGCGACGAAACAATTCCACGACCTGCCGAAACTCACCCATGTCACCCATGGTCGAACCCATGATGGCCAGCTGGTTCCAGAAGACGCGGGTGAGATCAGTCGTGGCATCACCACCACTGGTCGCGCCGCACGTGACGAAACGCCCGCCGCGGGCCATGGAACGAATACAGGCTCCATGAACGGCCTTGCCGATGGAGTCAATGCAGATGTCCACGCCTCGGCGGCCCGTGACGCCACGGACCGCCCGACTCCAGTCCTCACCCTCGTCCAGAATCATGGCATCCGCGCCCAAGTCTCTGGCCCGGTCGAGTTTCCATTGATGACGGCTGGTCACTACGGTTCGACACCCGAGATGGCGGCAGATCCCGAGCGCTGCCAAAGCGACTCCCCCACCAATGCCTGGGATCAAGACCCAATCGCCAGCGGCGGCTCGTGCCCGGGTCACGATCATTCGCCAGGCCGTGAGATGGGTGAGCCCAAAGGCAGCCCCTTCGATCGGGTCGGCCTCTTCACCGAGGTCCAGAACATTGGCCGCCGGAGCGACGAAAGCCTCCGCCATCGATCCTGGCGTGTGCTCGCCCACCAGGCGAAATGCCTCCCCGGCGGGCTCGCGGTCGGGATGCGACCCTTCCGCACCGGCAACGGCGGCATTCATGATCACCCGGCGACCAAGCCAGGCGTCATCCACCCCCTCCCCGACCGAATCGACTCGGCCGACGCCATCACAGCCCGTGACTCGAGGCCAGGGGCGATCAATGCCCGGTAGCCCCTGTCCGACCCAGAGATCAAGATGATTCAGCCCCGACGCCTCGGTTCGAATCCGAAGCTCTCCCGGGCCCGCAAGGGGCTCTGGGACGTCGATGAGCTGCATATTCGGAGCCACGGGTGCTCCGCCGGTCATGACTGCGATCGCCTTCATGCCCAGAGTCTACGGAGAACCGCCGGAACCTCCCGGAGCACGGCTTCGTTTCGTACCGTGCAGGAGTCTCTCAACCGCTCATCAATCGCCGGAATCAGAACTTCATGCCCTCCACGTTCTCCATCTTTGTCGATTCACTCCCGCTCGGATTCCGATCGAGCGTCATGATCACTTCGATCTTCGTCGGCTCGATGACCAGTTGCGAACGCCCGGAAACCAATTTGGAATCAGCAGCAGCCGGACCTCCGGTGGAATCCAGTGCCGAGGCAGCTCCGTCCTCATCGTCGGGGGCCATCATCTACCCGAGTGGCTCCGTCACCATTCGCGCCGGCGCCACGGCGGTCTACGGTGATCCCGCAGACGTCGACTTCGGCCTCGTTCCACCCGGATCCAAACTTCGCACCGAGATCAAACTCGTGAACCCCACCGACAAGCCGGTGATCATTCGCGCGGCGGTTCCAACCTGCCAGTGCACGACGGTGGAGGTTGCGGGCGAGACCATCCCCCCCCGCGGCGCGGTGGGAATTCCCATGACGCTTCAGGTACCCAGCACCACGGGAGACAAGAAGGCTGCCGTGAACACGGTTCTGGACCCGGGTGGCAAGGGACCAAGACTCACCCTGCAAGCCGTCTCGGCCTACCCCGTCCGCTCCATCCCCCTCTACATCGACGCCACCCAACCACCTGCCGGTATGACGGGATCATTCCGCGTCGAGTCCACGGACGGCCAGTCCTTTCAGGTCCTCTCGTTGAATGGCCGCCCCGCCGTGACCGGGGGCTCGGGTACCGCGGCCACCTCCCATGAGGTGTTCTACGATCTCACCGGAGAGACGGCGGAGACCATGCCGAAGTGGATGTTGGTCGAAACCGATCATCCAGAGGCCCCGATGATTGAAATGCGGGTTCGCCATCGATGGTCGATGCTCCCCCACCAATTTCCCAATTATGACCTCAAGATCCAGTTCGACGGGTACGTCGCCAACGTCGGCGTCCTGCCGCTCAACGGCAGTCGCGAATTCACGGTCGAGCTCAAGAACTTCAAGGGCCAGACCCTCCGGGCACTCCGCAGCGTCGACCGACGCTTTCCGGTTCGACTGCTGCAGCAGATCGCGGGCGATGGAAGTCGGGTCCGAGTGACCGCCTCGATCAGTGACGCCAACGCCACCCCCGGCCCCTTCATCTCGCCCGTGGGCTTCGTGACCGACCGAGGCGAGGAGATCATGTTCGTGATCGGCACGGTCCGTTGAGACTTCAGTCGGCGGCCTGATCTTCCGACGTCACGTCCCGAGCGTTCTCGACCAGAGTCGCCAACCGCTCTTCGATTCGATCGAGTCGGGACTCCAGCCCACGCCCCGGACCTTCGCTGAACCAGCGGGAGACCGCATCATCAACGACTTTCCGAACGTCCGCGACCCGTGCCTCGAGGTCCGTGATGGCTTCAGTTTCATCCGAAGGCAGACCTCCATCGAGCAACGCCTCTCCAAACGACTTCCACCAGGATGAATCCCGCTCGGCGGGAAGAGATGCGTCGGGTTCATTGGGCGAGGAAGAACTGGTCATCGGATAGATCCCGCGTGAAAGGTGTGATCCGCCGGGTCAGCGCGGTCGGATCGATGGAATCCCACACATCTGGATAGTAGTCTTCCCACATGATTCAAACCCTCCAACCGCCACGGTCTGTCACCCTCGCTGCATCCCTCGCGTTCTTCGCGACGGCATCCCTGGGGGCCGCCGCCGAGCAGGATCTGGCGCCGACGCGTCGAGCCGCCCGCGTCACCGAGGAAATCCGCCGCCTGGTGGAAGCGGAGCCGACCGAGGGGCTCGATCCCCGCATCGACGGGGATCGAATCACGGAACTTCCTGCCGCCGAGACCGCGGCCCTCGTGCTGCTACCCACCGCGCCGGTTCATCGCATCGCGACTGCGCGATCGGATACGAACCTGTCGGAGGCGACCTGGAATCAAGCGAACACCACTCTTGACCGTGGTCTCGCCTGGCTCATCGCCAATCAATCGGCACGAGGCGGCTGGATGGAAGGCGAACGAGTCGAGGCCACCGACCAACCCCCTCGTGAAGCGGCGGCGGCGATCGCCGTGACCGCCATGGGTCTCAAGGCATTCGCTCAGGCCGACCGCCCCACACCCGACGCCCGAATGGCCCGGGATCGGTCGCTCCGTTTCGTTCGCAACGAATTCGAGACTCGGGGCCTCGATGGACTCGGCGAAGGCGGACTGGGGAACTACGTGACCAGCGCCGTGACCATGGGGCTTGCCGCCCTGGGTACGGATACTCAACCCGGCGATGCCGCCATGATCGCCCAGACGGTCGATCGCCTCACCAGTGGTCAATGGGATCAGGCCGAAGGCATCCGACCGGAACAGGACTGGTTCGGTGGCGCTGGATACGGTCGACATGGCCGACCCGATCTCTCCAACACCCAGATGATGCTCGATGCGTTGTACGACGCGGGCGTCAGTCCCGATGAACCCGTGGTCCAGCGAGCCCTGGTGTTTCTCTCCAGAACTCAGAATCTCAAGGCCACGAATCCCGCCGATTGGGCCCAGGCCGGTTCCAATGATGGAGGTTTCGTCTACACCCCCGCCAACGGAGGCGAGTCCTTCGGCAGCGCGACCGCCGGTGAGGGGCGCTACGGTGAGACGATGCCCGAAGGGGTCACCAGAAGCCTGCGAAGCTACGGATCGATGACCTACGCGGGATTCAAGAGCCTGCTCTTCGCCGGGCTGGATGCCGAAGACCCTCGGGTCGAGGCGGCCATGAACTGGATCCGGAGCCACTGGACCTTTCAGGAGAATCCCGGGCTTGGCCAGCAAGGCGTCTACTACTACCTGCACGCCATGGCCAGGGCGTTGCGGGCGTCAGGCCTCGATTCCATCACCACGCCGGATGGCGTCAAGCACGACTGGCGGCAGGAGTTGATCGAAGCCATCGCCAGTCGACAGACTGCCGGCGGTTTCTGGATCAACGATATCGAACGATGGGAGGAGTCACGCCCTTCACTCGCAACGGTCTATGCCACCCTGGCCCTCGAAGAAGCACTCAAGCCGGTTGAATAGATCGAGTCGCGGCGATCGACTCAGACATCATCGGCCATCACCGACAAGTGCGGAACGTCCTCGTTCCAGGGCCACGGTCGCTCCGGCGGGATCACGAACCCAGGTTCCGGACCACATGCCGAAACGTGTGGTGATGCCGTCGGATTCGATCACGTCGACCGCGTTCCCGGCCGGGTCCGGTTCGAACACCAGACGCCGGTTTTCCAGCTCGACGATTGCACGATCGTCCACCATGATCTGCGTGAGTTCCGCGATCGGCAGCACCGCGAGCAAGGAACCATCC
>CAJWFU010000040.1:0-10608 GCA_913031315.1 uncultured Phycisphaerae bacterium
AGGCCGCCGGCCGCGATGATCGCGGGGATCCGGCCACGACGTCCCAGAGCCAGCAGGATGCCGGCGATCGCCACGCAGGCGCCCGCGGTCACTCGTCCGGCCAGTTCCGGGTCGACGCCCGCCTTGCCCGCGATGCCGATGATCCACAAGGGAATGGCGTGGCCTCCCACGGTGGCGATCGTGATGGCCGCCGCCACGAGCGCGACTGAGAGCAGGAGGCGGATGGGGGTGGTGGAATTCATGGGATCAATCGGAATTGGAGGAGAGACAGGCTTCGACCTGGTCCGGTTGGTCGGGGTCGCTTGCGAAGCCGGTGACCACGCCGTCCTTGATCGCAAAGAGTGCCGGGGTGCTGATCACGTATTGCGGTCCGACGGGGAGCGAGCGTCTGTCGACCAGGGTTGATGGGAAGGGGATTGCATTCTCCGGATCCGCATCTGGAACCGCCACCGCGATGGTGGGTGCCGGGACGGACTGCGTGAACCATTCCTCGAGCATGTGATGGCAATGCTCGCAGTCCTCCCGGTAGAACATGAGGAACGCCCGGCCTTCGTCGAGCGAGGCTGGAATCGGTCGCTGGATGAGTCTCGCCAGGTCCTGCGTGGCGATCGGTTGGCCGACCCACTGCTCGAATTCCGTGAAGTAGAACGGCTCGACCGTTTCCGGCATCGGGCCCCACGGATCAGTCGTGGCCGCGGCGGCGCCGGTCGGAGCCGGTTCGGCCGGGGCTTCCGCCGGAGGCTCGCACCCGGGCAGGAAGAAAAGGGCGGGAGAGAGGGCGAGGATGGTTGACCGTTGGATTCCGCGACGCATCGTTTTTCTGCTCCACTGAGGCGATCGGTGATTTTCAGCAAGGGAAACGCTGTTCGGTGTGACTTTCGGACCGGATTCTTCTATCGGCCCGCCTCGATGGTGTCCGCCACCAGGTTCAGGTCATCGGAGTCCTCGCAGGCGGCAAGAACCACCCCGTCTTCAACCGTCAGCAGGACGGGAGTACTGAGGACGTACTGCGGTCCCGACGGGAGTTCGTGCAACCGGCAGGCTTCGCAAGGCATCGGGAGGGCCGCCTCGGGGTCGGAGTCGGGGATTTCGACCGCGATCACCGGGGTGTCCAGGGGGCCGCTGAAGAAATCCTCGAGCAACGTGTGGCAGTGCTCGCAGTCGGCCCGGTGGAAGACCAGATGGAATCGGTCCCGATCGATCCAGTCCGGGAGGGGGCGAGAGATGAGTCTCGCGAGCGGTTGGGCGGAAAGAGGTTGGCCGACCCATTCGGAAAATTCGGTGAAGTAGAACGGTTCGAGATCGGTCGGCGCGGTGCCCCAGCCGGCGTCGGCCCGGGTGGGCTCGTCGGTCGTGACCGGGGTGGTGTCCAACGGTTGGATTGGGGCGGGAGCGGGAGCCGGTGTGAGCTTGATCACCGGCGTCGGACGGCCGAAGCCGATGCCGGCGCCGATCGCGAGCGAGGCGAGCACCATGCCGGCCCGCAACGGAACCCCGGGTTCGTGGATCGGTCGGATGAAGATGACGCCGAGCAGCAGGATTCCATCGATCGCGAACATGCCGATCGGTGGAGGGCTGGCGGAGCCGAAGCACCCGCAGCTCCCGCTCCAGATCGCGGAGATGCCATCTCGTTGCGCCGATTTGGCCATGGTCGCCACCAGGACCGCGAGGAAGACCGCGAGGATGAAACTCGCCACGAATCTGGCCAGTCGAGGCGAGGCGAACATGATGAGGGCCGCCGCGACCTCCGTCGCCACGAAGAAACGCAGCCACATGGCCAGCCACCAACCGAGGTTGGAAACTCCGAACAGACTTGCGCTCTCCTTCACCAGATCTAGAATCGGCTCCGGCAGCAAGCCGGGATTGAAGGTCCAGAGTTTCACCGACGCACCGGCCACGACCCAGAGTGGGATCACGATCCGGACCAGGATGGTGCCGATCAGGTGGCCATTGGACGGTACGCCCGCCATGGAGTCGACGGGGGACGTGGTCGTGTGGTTGGTGCTCATGGTTTCTTCGTCTCGAGCGGGGGTTCGAACTGTTCACAGCAGGCGTGCATCAGGAACTGGTGGACTTCCTGGATCGCGGCCGAATCGGGCCCCGGCACGATGACCGAAGCATCGCAGCGTTCGGCCGCGGTTCCTCCATCACCCCCCAGGAATCCGACGCGAGTCGCGCCGCGGGCGATCGCGACGTCGAGGGCGGCGCGTAGGTTTTCGCTTCGCCCGGAAGTCGTGAAGACCACCAGGCAGTCGTCCGGACCGAGCAGCGATTCGCACTGGCGGCTGAACACCGCGTCGAATCCGAAATCGTTGGCGATGCAGGTCAGGGCGGTGGGGTCCGCGTTCAGGCAGATCGAGGCGATCCCGGGCCGATCGGTGCGATACCGGCCGACCAGCTCTTCGGAAAGGTGGAGGGCTTCGGCGGCGCTTCCTCCGTTGCCACAGGTCACGATTCGCCCGCCGGTCCGGACGGTTCGTCCGATGGCGTCGATGACCGCGATGGCGTCGGCGGAGGCGGCGTCGAAGGCGGCCAGGGCCTGATCGAGGCGTCGCCGTCGATCGGCCAGAAGACCGGGAATGTCGGATTGCGGCACCATCATCTCGGGTCTGGATCCAGAAGGGGTCGTCATCATGTGGATGGTAGGGGGTGCTTCGGATCGGGGTCGGTCTGCAAGTGCTCGGAATCCCGGTCACACTGCGTCTGGATCCCTTCTCCGTCGAAGCCGGATTCAGGGCCGTTGGTGCCCGACTCCACGGTTCAGGATCGATCAACCATGTCCGGCAGCACGAATCACACCCGAACGGGCTCCGCCCGAACCTTTCGCCACGAGAGCCGCATCGCCGCTCCGGTCGCCGAACTGGCCGACTGGCATTTTCGGCAGGGGGCGCTGGATCGGCTGCTTCCACCCTGGCAGGACGTCCGGGTCATCGAGGACGCCGGGCCGATGCGGGTCGGAGCGGAGACGGTCCTGTCCGTGCCGCTGGGACCGGTCCGCAAGTCCTGGCGGGCGAGGATCGACGAGGCGGTTCGCGGAGAATATTTCGTCGATGTGCAGGTATCGGGGCCGTTCGGGGCGTGGCGGCACGAACACCGGTTCGAAGCCGACCCCGGTGGAGATGCGGGTGCCAGCCGATTGGCGGATTCGATCGCGTATCGCATGCCGCTCGCGCCGTTCGGAAACCTCGGCGCGGGCCTCGCGAAGAACGACCTCGAGAAGCTGTTCCGTTGGCGTCACTGGCGAACCTCGAGCGATCTTCGACGTCACCTCGAAGAAGGACCCGGCCGCCCGCTTTTGGTCGTGGTGACCGGTGCCAGTGGCTTGATCGGTCGGCAGCTGGTGGCCTTCCTTCGGACCGGTGGCCACGAGGTTCGGACGCTGGTCCGGCGTGAACCGGTTCGAGATGCCGGCGAGTACCGATGGAACCCGGATGCAGGATCGATCGACGCCGCGGTCTTCGATGGTGCGGACGCCGTGGTGCATCTGGCGGGGGCCGGCATCGCGGACGAACGATGGACCGACGAGCGAATGCAGGTGCTTCGCGACTCACGGATCCGGGGAACGACCCTTCTCGCGGAGACGCTGGCCGGCCTTGAGCGACCGCCGGCGGTTCTGGTGTCCGCCAGTGCCGTCGGGATCTACGGCGATCGAACGGAGGTCGCGGACGACTCGGCCGACCCCGGGGATGGTTGGCTGGCGCAGGTCGCCGTCGACTGGGAGCGAGCGGCGGATCCGGCCCGGGCCGCAGGTATTCGGGTGGTTCACCCGCGGATCGGAATCGTCCTCACACCCAAGGGAGGGGCGCTCGGCAAGATGTTGTTGCCATTCCGAATGGGTGCGGGGGGACGAGTGGGATCTGGAAGACAGGGGATGAGTTGGGTCGGCATGGATGATCTTCTGGGCATTCTGCATCGGACGATCGTCGACGAGTCGATCGAAGGCGCGGTCAACGCGACGGCGCCCGAGCCGGTCACCCAGGTCGACTTCGCCCGCACGCTTGGAAGGGTCCTTCGTCGTCCGGCGATCGCACCGCTTCCGGCCTTCGTGGTTCGAGCGATGTTCGGACGGATGGCCGAGCCGCTTCTGCTGGAGGGGGTCCTGGCGACGCCGTCGACCTTGGAAGATAAAGGTTTCCGTTTCGAAACCCCGGGACTTGAAGGTTGTCTGCGGATGCTGCTCCACGGCGTTCCGCCGGAAGCCTGAGTCAACGGCGGCGGGCTCGCCACCACGGCCGGATCGCCGGCCAGGCCGCCGCGGCGGGGAGCAACAGGCTCGACGCGATGACCAGGCCGCCACCACCGGCGATCACTCCGACCGCGGCCGCGGCCGGGCCCGCGGCATATCCGACGCCGATGAGTCCCTCGTGGGTGCTGGCCGCATCGATGTCCGCGTCGCCCACTCGCATCACGTAGTACAGCGAGCCGTAGTAGATGACCGCCTGGCCGAGGCCGAAGACGGTGAGTGCGATGATGATCATGGTGATCGACGGCGATGCGATCACGCCCACGAAGCCGCCAAGGAGCAGAGTCGCGCCGAGAACCGCGGTGGTCCAACGCCCGTGCCACCAGGGAACGAAACGCAGCACCGTGATCCCGGCGACTCGGGCGAACATCCAGGTCGCGGTCAAGGGAGTCTGCCAGAGGAGGGGGGCTTCCAGATCGCTGAGGAGATAGGGCATCAGTGGACTGAGTGCGCCGATGAGCGCGTAGGCCAACGGCAGCATGGCTCGATGGGACGCGAGGAGATCGTGATACCCCGGGGGGGGCTGGGTCTCGGGTTGCACTTCCGCGTGGGCGGCGGGGCGAGGCGGAAGTCCCACCAGCAGCACCGCGAGGCAGATCAGATTCAGGGGCGCCAGGGCGACGATCGCCCACGCCGCATGTCCGGCGGCTAGAAACGGTGCGATCGCCACCAGCGCGAGCCCCAGGGCGGTCATCCAGGTCGCGTTCCACCATCCGATGGCATGCCGCATTCGATCCGGGGTGCGACCCGCGGCGACGAAGGCCTCGATCACCGGCCAGAAGAACGCGGCGAGTCCGGACATGGCGCCGGCCACCACGAAAAGAAGCACCGTGGAGGATCCGGCCAGGACCATGGGGCAGATCAGGACCTGAAGGAGAAAGACCCACGCCAGGACGGTGCGAGGTTTCATGAAGCGTTCGAGTCGCCGGAGGACGGCTCCGGATCGAAACGCCGCAAGGGCGTAGACGGCGCCATTCCAGATGGCCAGGGCGAGGTTCCAGCCTTCATCGAATCCGTAGGCTTCCTTTGCGATGAACGCCAGCCCGTTCCAAAGGACCGCCGTCCCGAAGGTCGCGAGAAAGGAGAGGGCGAGGATGGGGGCGAGGGGCGCCGGTCGATGAGCGTGCACCAACCCATCATCGTCGATGACGCCGGACCTTGTCCGATGTGCCGCGTGATCCGTCTTCGCGGTGTTGGGGTGATCTCGGCCTCGTGATGCGCTCACCGGAACCTCGATGGTGCCGTTCGTTCGTCCGGACGGCGAGCGTGAGAGAAGATCCGGTGATCCATGCAATCACGCTCACCTCGGAGACGGGCTTTCCTGCTGGCCAGCGGAGGTGTCTTCTCCGCTCGCCGTCCCCAGGCCGCTCGAGCAGGCCGTCCCACGGAAGATTGAAGGCATTCACCACCCCGTCTGCCGACATCGGAAGGGGTACCCGGGAGAGCGCCGGGGGGTCACCGGTCATCGTCCGAGGGGGTGGGACGGTCAACTTCTCGGTTGCCGGGTGGCATAAGTGTTGTGCGGCTAGTACGATCTCCCTTCCCAGCCGGTTTCGATCGGTCGGGCACCGTTCGCGGGTGTAGCTCAATTGGTAGAGCGTCAGCCTTCCAAGCTGAATGTTGCCGGTTCGACCCCGGTCACCCGCTTCGAATGAACACCGCCCTCGGCTTCAGCCGGGGGCGGTTTTTCGTCGGGGTATTGGGTGTGGGGACTCCGGGCTCGGCCGCCGCGGCGGGAAGTCTTGATCGGTGGGTGTCCATGATCTGATGATCTGGTCCTCTGGTACCGGTGCCTCAGGCAGCGTGAGGGGACGCCGAAGCCTCTCCGGTTCCGCGATCTGACGGAGGAATTGCTCGCTGAGTGGCTCCAAGACGGAGGAGAGCCACCCATCCTTCCGCCACCAGACCCCTGTAAACTTGAACAGTACGACCCGACATACGACTACTGCGGACGCTGCGGAGGGGACACCTACCCAAGCGTGTGCTTTAACTTCGCTTGCTACATGCTGATCGATGCTGGGACGGTTGCCGCGGGCAAGACCACTGCGACGATCTTATTTTTGACCGCATGCTCTGGGCGTGCGAAGCGCAACGTCCCAACGCCCCTGGCCAGCCAATCTGTGGTGAAAGAATTGCCTGCAAACTGAAGGCATACGGGAGGTACCTCATCGTAGGAGGGGCAAACATCATCCCCAATGGATATTGCGCCCACTGGGGCTGGTGCAACGCAATCGAGCCCGGCTGCGTAGGCAGCGGAAAATGCGTCAGACCAAAGAGCCTTTACTATTGATATATGAGGAGGAGGTGACTTGGAGACAACACTCCCCATGGTGCGACGGAACCGTTACGAGATGCTGATAAAGCGAGTGCTCGGCTTGCTGCCGATGTCACTCGGCATCTTTCTGACCGTCCATGGACTCAGCGGTCTGCTGGTTGGCTGGCTGCTCATCGGCCCACTCCCCACGCTTGCGCCGGGCCAAGCACCAGCGACGCTACCTCAATGGATTCAAGAACGCAGCCAGGCCGCCCCTTGGTTCCCATTGACCCTGGTCTTCGGCATGACAATCGCCGCCGCGGCCATCGCCCATACTCGTTCGCGAGGATTGAAGCCCATGGCAATCGCCCAGGGCATTTGCAACGGCGCGATTGTGGCCGGCATTCTGGGAGTCCTATTGTTCATGTTCGAGGCCCAGTGCTTCGGCTTCCAGATGCGATACGGCACGGATTCGCTCTTCCCACCATCACTCCTCCAATGGCTGGGGATGCACCCGCCATTTCCCATGACGGACATGATCTTTATTCCAGCAGTCGCGCTTCTCCTCCTCGGCCTTCTCGCCCTGGTACCTAAATTGGTCCTTACCGTGATCATGAGGAACTCAGACGATTCGTCGGACCAAGCCTGTGAGCATTGCGGATACCTCAACGCTTTGCGGTCGAGCCGGTGTCCGGAATGCGGCACCAAGCTGGCCGATTCGACCTAGAGCGTGCTCAGCCGGACCGTTACTTCCGTCGAAACCTCGAACCACGCAACACCGCCCTCGGCCCTCGCCGGGGGTGGTGGCGTTGGGGGGGAAGAGGGGAGCAGGGGAGTCGTCCCCGCAACCCGCGAAGCCTGTTGACGTTGTTGATGCGACACCTGCGACAGTCGCTACCCTCGATGGCGATTCCTGCGAACAGGACGCGGTTTTGGTCTTGCGGGGCTTACTTCCAAGCTGAATGTTGCCGGTTCGACCCCGGTCACCCGCTTCGAATCAACACCGCCCTCGGCTCCGGCCGGGGACGGTTTTTCGTCGGGGTATTGGGTGTGGGGATTCTGGGTTCGGCCGCCGCCGCAGGAAGTCTTGATCGGTGGGTGTCCATGGTCTGGACGATCCAGACTGGAGACGTTTCGCCGATCGTTCGTGACGAACACCGGCGATTCGGTTCTGAATGAGGTGGTCCGGCCCCGTCGATTTGGCGAGTCGTTTTGCCGGCGGTTAGCCATCACGTTCGGTGAATGAAAATCGCCCCGGCTTGAGGCCGGGGCGGTTTGCAGGGCTCAGCCTGGTATGGGTCCATGGGATCATTTCACGAAAACATCATGATGAAGGTGATCGCCAGGATGGAAATCCCAATGAAGAGCGAAAGAGGAGTGGACGACTTCAGCCGAGGCACATCATCCCAGTCGCCGAAGATCAGATACTCCACAATGAAGAGAAGCACGCAAAAAAGCGCGACGACGGTTTGCGGGAGATCGAACGTCAGAACGCATCCTTGAAGGGTGACGATCACAAAAACGCCGGCGGCGAGATACGAGAGGTAGCACTTGGCAGCCACACCATTCTCGCGATGCCTCTCTTCCAATTCGAAGGACAGTCCATCGCCGTCATGCGGTATTGGTGCAATCTGCACCGCATTCTGAGCATGTCGTGGTTTCCAGCACCCGATATCCACAGGAACGCCACCGCGCGGGTGAATCGGCGAAGAGCCGGTACCCCATGATCAGGCCTGAAACCAGAATCCCGGCCGCCCCAAGACTGAAGGCGGCGCCGGCAAAACCACACGCTCTTGATATTTCGAGAGCATGACTTGCGTCATCAGGGCCCATCCATACGAAAGCAACCAGTGCGATACCGACCATTCCAAACCAGCACGGAAAAAGGATCCCCAGCCTTTTGGCGGACAAGTCGACATGAAGCCATGAATGCGGATCTGAACGAGCGGAACGAATCGGATGAGTGAGTTTGATCGCTGCGGCCGACATCACAATGATGACTCCCGGATACGTGAACAAGGCAACCGGTCCAGGGAGGGCAAAAGCGGACACCAGCCCGATGACGCCATTAACCGCCAGTGCGATTGCAGTCCATCCAAGGCAGCGAAGGATTCTTGTCTCGCAATCCAAGTTTCGCATGAGTCAATAGTCCTTCAGTGATGGCACATCGAAAGATGGTGGGGTTAACTTCGGAAGGTTCCAGAGGCGGTTGCCACAGGCAGCAATGCATTGTCGACGTTCGTGAAACTGCATGAGACGATAGGCACCGTGAGTTGCCAGGCATAAGGCCGCACTACCTCCAAGAGTCGAATAAATGTAAATGAAGCACGAGGCACAGGCCGGGGCGGTGATCGGATATCGAGGCATACTCAGGGGAGTGGGTCGATCCGATCGGACCCGCACTCCGGGCAGGTACTGGACGCGCCTCTCTCGTGACCGCAACGGTGACACTGTTCACGTCCCAAGCGACGTCCGAGCGGATCTCCTTTGAGACTCCACTTCATCAACACCATCAACTCCGCCCTACTGAAGTCACGAAAGAAAAGACACCACCGACGAAGGAGAATGATGGCAGCAAAACTGCAGAGATAGAACGCCAGGATCGCACCGGTGCAACCAAGCAACAACGGCCAATATCTGTCATCGAAGTTGGTATCCTCAATGGCATTTTCCCAGAATGGCGAAATTGCAATAACAGCGATCACCTCGATTGCCCCGCATGCGAGGAACATCAAAGCGACAAGGCGCCTTTTTACGACCCAGTGATGCTGGGTTTCATTCTGTTTGGTGTGTTCAAGCATTGAATAGTGCTCAAGCATCGAGTGATCATTCGAACACGTCGCGACGTGTTGCTTGATAGTAGTCATTGGATTTCCAAACAGAATACGAACCGGGACCGGGCCGCTGGACGCGTCCGGCCAGGAGACGTGACGCTGCTCGCCTTGATTCGGATCACCGACGCATCCGCCAGAATCCGCCAGCGGTTTCCGCTCGAGATCCGAGAGGCCGCCAATCCTTTGGAGTCGCGACGCTCAGTCAGTACGCTGGAAGCTCGGCAGTCGCGTTTCGGCCGCTGAGACTTCAACGGAGATATGTAATGAAGAATGCAGGCATGGCCGGAGCCGTCGCCCTGGTAGGTATCGGGCTTCTCTCGATCGGGCTGAGCAACTTCGCCAACCGGGCCGAGGCCGTGCCGTCGGCGGTCGCCAACGCTGGACCGGAAGATGATTGTCCGACCGCCCAAATCTTTGATCCTCTCCTCCCTCTCTAAAGAAACGGAATCCCTGATTAAGATCTTCATCATCTGTAGCAGTGATTATTCCTGCACGATTAGGAGTACCGTCTAACTTATACCAAAAAGCTACGGTAAAGGACTGATTTCTAAAGTTTGTGCCCTCTAAATCGAAAGTAAGATAGGCATTATCTGTTCCAGAATATGCAGCAGAGCCCAAATAAGCGTTAGAATTGAATCCTGGTTCACCACTTACAGTTGCATCTGTTAAGCTCACCAACTCGGTATAAGAACCATTAAATGGCAAATAAAAAACCTCATTCGCATATATTGGTTCATAAGGGGGCTCCTTAAAAAAGCTACTAGTCTGGGAAACACTATTTCCAACCATATCGGTTGCCATTACGGTAACGGTATGTGCTCCATTGGTCACATTATCAAATCGAACTTCACCATTAACTATTCTATAGTCTTTGAAATCCTCCATTTCGGCAATCTGGTTATTATCTACCATTACCTTTATATTATCCACTTCAATATCATCGGTAACCCTAAACTGTATATTAACAGAGGTTATGTCTTCAAGCACATTTATACGGGCACCTTCCAGGGGTGATAAAATCTCTACTATGGGATCTTCACTATCATTTCCCGGATCTACATATGTAATAGGATCTATATTGCCATCTTCACAGGCAGAAAGAAAGAACATGGCAAAAAACATTCCTAATAAATAAATATTATTTCTTTTCATTTTTTTTAGTTTAAATTATTTAATGCCGCATTCATTTCTGTATCGGTATCAACATCAGTAGCTTCTAATGGTAAAGCATCAACCTGTGCCTGTGGATATGGCAGGGAAACATCAGCTGCAGAAAA
>CAJWFU010000041.1:0-10102 GCA_913031315.1 uncultured Phycisphaerae bacterium
CACCCGGACCGCGAAGGTCGGTGGAGTGTTGAGAATCGAATGTGCCTTTTCGTGGTCCTCGAATCGAAGAATCGGTCCGAGCCGCTTCGATCCCTCCGCGAGGAAATCACGTCGGGCCACCACCACCGAGCATCCGGAGGCACCGAGATTCTTCTGGCCGGCGGCGATCGTCATCGCGTGGCGATCAAAAGGCCAGGGCCGAGAGAAGATGTCGCTGGTGAGGTCACCGATCAAAGGCCGATCGGTGATCGGTGGTCGGTCGTACCAGGTGCCTTCGCCGGTGTTGTTCGCACAGTAGAAGACGTATCGCGCGTCTTCCGGGATGTCGAGGTCCGTGCCCGCAAGGGCCGGATCGGGACAGGTGAAGGTATTTCCAACCCTGCCGTCGAACCCGATCTTCGCGTCGCCGACCGGCTGGGCTTCCTCGATGGCCTTGGCGGCCCAGACGCTGGTGTCGAGGTAGACGCCAGTGCCGCCGTCTTGAAGATAGTTCAGGGCGAGGAAGCCGAAGTTCACCGTGGCCCCTCCGGGCATGAACACCACCGCGTAGTCGTCACCGACGTCGGCGAGCCGACGAACGACCTGGGCGGCCTCTTCATTCGCTTGGTCGTACTGAGGTCCGCGATGTGAGTGTTCGAGCAGTCCGATGCCCGACGTGCCGAGGTCCAGGAGTTCCTCCTGGATCTGATCCACGACCTCGAGGGGCATGTGAGAGGGACCGGCGGAGAAGTTGTAGATTCCGAGGCGGGGCTCGGCGGACGGGGCGGTGAATGTGTTCGGCGTCGGCATGTCGACAGCCTATGCCCGAAAGCTTCGATGGTGCACCTTGAACGCTCGTTTCAAAGACTCGGCTATCGTGGCTCGGCCCGGCGCGATCAGGGCCGGTGATCGGGAGACCTTCATGAAGATCGTTCGCTTCATTTTAGCCCTCGCAGTGGGAATCGTGATCTTTTCGCTCACGGTGGCGGCCGTGGAGGCGATCGGCCACGGTTTCTACCCGCCGCCGGCCGAATTCCAGCAGATCGGTGACCGCATGAGCGATGCGATGAGAGCACAGGATCAGGCGGCTTTCGAACGGACCCAGGTCGAACTCGCCGAGGCGATGGCGGCGTATCTGCCCACCGCACCCACCGGTTCGTTCATCTTCGTGGTGGCGGCCTGGATCACCGGAGCATTCGTCGGCGGCGGGGTGGCGGCCTTCGTCACATCCTGGGGCCGGCGGAGTGTGGCGATGCTTGTCGGGGTCGCGGACGTGGGCGCCATCATCCTGGTGTCGAGTCTGCTTCCCGGTCCGGGCTGGATGCCCTTCGTGGGAATCGCCGGTTCCTTGATCGCGGCGTTCGCTGCCGGGACGTTGGTGGCCTCGGGCACTCGCACAAAGCCTTCTCTCTCAACGAAGGCCGCCCCATAGATCCACAGGATCGATGGGGCGGTCTGGTCTCGCTTGGGTCCTCGTCGGTTCAGTTCCGACGTGCGGGCAGGTGCAGCAGGGTCGAAATCAGAGCCAGCCAGGCCGGTCGAATCGACGCGACGTGCCCGCGGTTGGCCAGGACCGCGATCGTCCGCCCCCGAACCACCACTCGGGCGGTCAGTTCGTCCAGGCCCGGCACCCGAAGACTTTCGGAGAGTGGACCCGGCCGAAAAGGGATTCTCCGACGCAGGCACGTCAGGGCTGACAGCGAACTGAACTCCGCAACGAGGGAATCTCCTTCGTTGCGGAGTGACAGGTCGTGCCCTTCGAACTCGAGACGAAGGTCGGATTCAATCTGAATGGGCATCGGTCAGGAGCCGTCGTGGGACCGGGTTCGAATCCGAAGGGTGCCGTTGAGCCGCCAGGGTGCGTTGCGGGCGTCCGAGCCGGTTCCGCTGGGGACTTCGACCGTCATGTCCTCGAACTGATAGATGATCTCGGCGTTCTGGCCGGTGAGACGTTCGTACAGGCCGATCGCCAGATCGGGCCAGTTGTGGGTTTCGGTGTTGCTCATCAGACTCTCCGTGAAGATGTGAAGTTGAAGGAATCTGCCGAAAGACAGAGGTGAATTTCAGAGGGCAAGCATGCCTTCGTCGGCGATCGGCCTCTGGGTGCAAATTCGTTCGTTTTCGTGGAAATCGTCACGAGAGATTCCGAGTCCGCGGACATTGGATCGACTGAGGGGAGGATCCTCATCCGGTCGGCGGCGGCGTCTTCAACAGGTTCGGTCAGGACACCCGCGCCCCCCCCGGAAGCATCCGGCGGAATCTCAATCACTCATCGACTTCATCTCGTGCGAAGCCGCTCGGGGCAGAACGATTGGTCCGGGGGGCGATGACCGGGTTGACTCACGGTGCGTCCCGACCCTCACTCGGCCTTTGAAAGCCATCACCCCCGGAGGAGAACTCCGGGGGCGTTGAGAGAGTGGGCGATACTGGACTCGAACCAGCGACCTTCCCCGTGTAAAGGGGACGCTCTAGCCAACTGAGCTAATCGCCCGCGGTGTGCATCGTATCGAAGCGGCCGTCCGCCCGGCCGGCCGGTCAGTCACGGGGTGGTTCGATCCGAATCGTGTCGCCAGCGGTGAAAGGGCCGGGATGATCGGAGATGCTTCCGTCGGCCCAACGAACCGAGACCGCCGCCACCGGACCGGGGGTCGCCACCACGTGACTGCTGGCGGAGGCGTAGCCCACGGTGGTGTGAATCGGATGGATCTCCATGGCCGGAGTCTCGGTCCCGGGGGCGGCGTCCGGATCACGGCGGTCGACGATGAGTCGTGCCCCGAGGGCGGGGCCTCCACCCGCGGTTCGAAGGTCGAATCGCACCGGAGTCGAAGTACCGGGGGCGGGGGTCCGGATCAACAGTCGTGCGGGGCCGTCACGGGAGGTGGCCAGGAGATCGTCATGTCCATCGCCGTCGACGTCGCCAACCGCGATGCCATGGGTCGCTTCCGGGAGGAGATCCGGGTTCCAGGCGTCATCCACCTTCATGAACCGGTTCTTGGGTCCGAAGGTGTAAAGAAGATCGCTCTCGGCGTACGGGCGATCTGGCCGTTCCGCACGAGTCTCTCGCATCACCCTTCCGCAGGCGACCAGCAGTTCGGGGCGGCCATCGACGTCGAAGTCACGGAAGATTCCGTTCCAACGTGTTCGTTGCCGCGATGCGGCGGCGATGCCCCAACCGGTGGCTCGATCGAAGAAGTTGCCGTCATTGTTCTGAAACAACCCGTCGGATTCGCCCTTGATGTTGCTCACATGGATCTCGAGATCGCCGTCTCGGTCGAGATCGTGGAACGCGACCGACATGCCGGCTCGAGGGCTTCCGTCCAAACCGGTGGCACAACCACGGCTTCTCGCTTCCTCGAGGAAGGTGCCGTCCTGTTGGTTGATCCAGAGCCGGTCCGGGTTCTTGTCGTTGGCGACGAAGAGATCGGGCCAGTCGTCGCCGTCGAGATCGGCGGTCGCGACGGCGAGGCCGTTGCCCGCCGCGTTCGCGATACCGGATTCCTTGCTGATGTCGATGAAGCGGCCCGAACCGTCGTTCTGGAGCAGCCGGTCGGGAAGGCCGCGGCTGTAGATCTCGGGATTGCAGTAGTCGCGGCCCCCCTGGGCATTCCGGCATTCGACTTCGATTTCCGGCGACCAGTCCATGTAACGGGCGATGAAGAGGTCGAGGTCTCCGTCGCGATCATGATCGATGAAGCATGGCGCGACGGAAAAGCCGTCGTCGTTGGCGAAGGCTTCGTCGGGAAGTGATGAGAACCGGCCGCCACCGTCGTTGATGAAGAGACGATCTCGGCCGAGATTGGCGAGGTAGAGGTCCAGATCGCCATCGCCGTCGATGTCACCCACCGCGATTCCGAATCCGAACCCGGTGTCTCCAAGGCCGGACACTTCGGTGTCGTCGATGAAATGACCATCGCCCTGATTTCGAAAGAATCGATTGCGACTCGTTTCCGGATCGGGCGCCGCATCGAGGTCATGACCGCTCACCAGATAGGCGTCCAGATCACCATCATCATCCGCGTCGAAAAGAGCGCAGCCGAGGCCGAAACTCTCCGGAAGTCGATGTCGACCTCGGGCGCCACTGTCGTGGGTGAAGTCGATGCCTCGATCCGCGGTCCGGTCTTCGAACCAGGCGACGGTGCGCTGCGTCGTGGTCGCCGATGAATCCTTTTCCGGGGCGTTCGACTCCCTCGAGTCGTCAACGCATGCGCCGAGGAGGATGAAGGTGGCCAGGCCGATGAGAAGTCGAGGCAGGATCATGGGTTGTTCGCTCGATTGGTGCAGCGTTCCGCTTCCGCGGTCCATCGGAGACGTTCCGTGGCCGAATCCGCGTGCTCGGCCGCTTTCAGAAAGGCGTCGGACGCACCGAGGTGATCCTCGTCGGCTTCAAGCACGAACGCCCGGATCTGCCATCCATAACCAATGGTGGGATTGATCTCGATCGCTCGCAGGCTGGATGTCCGAGCCTGTTCCCGGAGGTCTTCCTTTCCCGCGTTCGCGAGGCGAAGACTCACCAGGGCATCGAGGGCCCAGTATTCATGGTCGGGGGGATTGACGCTTCGAACCGCATCAAGCGCGATCTTCGCGTCTGCGAACTGCTCGTCCTGTTTCAGCAGATCGGCGGCGATGACGCGAAGCATCGGAAGTCTTGGGCGTTGGGCGATGATCCGGCGGATCTGCTGCAACGCGATCTTCGGGGGCGAGGAACGTCGGATGCGGACCGCTCGGATCAGATCTGCCTGTTCGTGACGTGCGAGGGGGGCGAGTTGGGCGAGCCATGGGTCCTCGAAGAGCCGAATGCCTTCGGCGGCATTCGGGAGATGGGCTTGAACCAGATCCCGATCGCGAACGGCGTTTCCCACGTTCACGGCCAGGCGGCTCGAGACCGGGTGCGGCCGTTCGGCGACCAGTTCGTCGATCATGATCCGGGCTTCGGCATGGCGTCCTGATTGCAGTGCCAAGGGAATCGACACCGTTGCTCGCCGGAGAAGGTCCACGGTTCCCGGGGCGGCCTGTTCGAGTGCTTGCTCTGCCCCTTCGATGTCACCCTGTTCGAGCCGTCGATGGGCGAGGGTCACCCAGCCTTCGAGGTGTTCCGGAGCCAGGGACAGTGATTTCGAAGCGTCCCGGTCCGCGTCGTCGAAGCGGCCGAGTCCGTGCAACGCCTCCGCCCGGCGCCAGAGCACCAGTGGCGTCGACACCTCGGGAAGTTTCAAGGCCTGGTCGTAGGCGAGGATGGCTTCTTCCAGCCAGAGATTCATCAGGCAGACATCGCCGTATTTCGCCCAGGCGACCGCGGAGTCAGGGGCCTCCGCGACCATCGCGGCTCGACTTGAAATCAAGCGTCGTGAGATCGGGTCCAGTGACGTCAGCGGCTCGGGACGGGGGAGGAGCATCACCTCCTCGACCGTGGTCGCGGGATCCTCCTGACCTGCGTTCGTGGGCAGGGTGGCCGGGTCCTCGCAGCCAGGGAGGGCGGGGATCCCGAGGATCAGGCCGACGAGAATGATTGAGCGGATGATTTTCATGGGGACGTTCAAGGGACGCGGGGGACGATCCGGATCCACGCACTGAAGGGTACGAACAGCACCAATGGTGGTTCAACCGGCAGGGGGCCGGGTACCGCTTCATCGAGACATCGGGAGCAGAACTCCAACTTCTGGGTCCAGCTCGCTCAGGATCGATGACGGCATCACGCTATCAACCTTAAAAACAGTTCTCGGACGTTTGGTCGTTCGGGGCGGGGTCGGCCTGAATCGTCGGAGTTGCCAACCCCCGAGCGGGGGGCGAGCATGCAGACATGAATCGACGACTCGCCCATTGGAATCTCTTCGTCTTCGTCAGTTGTTTCGTCGCTGGAATCGGCGGGAATCCAGCCGTCGGGGACATCTCCCTTCCCGCGGTGTTCGGCGATCACATGGTGCTTCAGCGTGATCTACCGGTCCCCGTCTGGGGCAAGGCCGATCCCGGTGAGCAGGTCGAGGTCGCGTTCGGAGGGCGGACGTCCTCGGCGATCGCGGGGGAGAACGGCCGCTGGCGGATCGATCTGGAACCATTCGAGGCGTCCGCGGAATCACGAACCATGTCGGTTCGCGGAAAAAACCGAATCGAGATCCGCGACGTGCTGGTGGGGGAAGTCTGGATCTGTGGTGGTCAGTCGAACATGGAGTGGACCGTGGCCCAGTCCAGCGACCCCGCCGCCGAGAGGATCACCGCGGATCGCCCGACCATCCGGCTCATCAAGGCTCCGCACGTCACCGCGAATCAGCCGCAGGACGACATCGCGGCATCCTGGACGGTGTGCAGCCCGGAGACCGTCGGTGGTTTCACCGCGGTCGGCTACGCCTTCGCTCGTCATCTTCAGGATGAACTGGACGTGCCCGTGGGGCTGCTGTCCATCAACTGGGGCGGTACTCGGATCGAACCCTGGATCTCGATCGAGTCTCTGGCGGCGGCCGACCTTTCGAAAGCCGCGATGAATCGGCAGACGGGTGCGGTCAAGGAATTTCGTCGCATGAGCGAGGGTGATCGTTTCGAGCGAGAGGAGCGGATCCGTCTGGATCGGGAGCGTTCCACGGCGACCTACATCGACGCGCAGCTGGCCTCCGACCCGGGAATCCCCGGAGGTTGGATCCGAACTGGATTCGATGATGCGAATTGGAAGACCGTCGACCTGCCGAAGGCGTGGTCGGCGACCGATCCGTCCCTGGCCGGATTCGACGGTACGGTCTGGTACCGCCGGACCATCGACATTCCCGAAGATTGGGTGGGTCGAACGCTCATCCTGCAGTCTGGTCCCATCGACGACAGTGACGTGGTGTGGTTCGACGGCGTTCGGATCGGATCGTCGGTCGAATCGCACGGCACTCGGCGGAGCTACCGGATTCCCGGCCCGATCGTGAAGGCCGGGCCACGTTCGATCACCATCATGGTCATCGATTCGGGGGGCGAAGGCGGATTCGGAGGAGCTCGCGGAGCGATGCGAATCGGTGTCATGGATCGCCGCGCCGCGGAGCCGGCTTTTCTACCGCTGGCAGGTGAGTGGCGATGGCGAAAAGGTGTGGGACACCAGGGAGGAAGGCCGAACGTCGCACCGGCGAAACTGGTCGAGCCCGGCGTCCAGCCCACGGACTACGCAGCACTTCACAACGCGATGATTCGTCCGTTCGTTCCGTACGGCGTTCGCGGCGCCATCTGGTATCAGGGGGAATCCAACGAGGGCGAACCGGAACGCTATCGCCGGTTCATGCCGATGCTGATTGAAGACTGGGGTCGGGCCTTCGAGCGGGATGATCTTCCATTCGGCATCGTCCAACTCGCCGCGTACAGGGCCTTCAAGCCGGACCAACCGGTGGAGGAGGCTTGGCCACGGTTGCGGGACGCTCAGTCGATGACGGCGGCTTCGATGCCCGGCGTGGGCCTCGTCGTCACCACGGACATCGGAGATGCTCGAGACATTCATCCCCGCAACAAGCGTGAGGTCGGCCGTCGGATGGCGGCGTGGGCCTTGAACGATCATTACGACAGGCCCAACCAGTCCTCCGCCAGTCCAAGAATCGTCGAGTGCAGGCAGACGATGCGTCCGGAAGTGGGCGGCGTGGCCATTCAGGGTTTTCGGCTCGAGGTCGATAATGCGATGGGTGGACTGCAAACTCGGGATGGTGAGAGCGTTGACGGATTCGCGGTGCAGGGCCCCAGTGGCAAATGGCATTGGGCGGAGGCCGAGTTCGGGGACGATGGCCGTTCGGTCATCGTGTGGAGCGGAACGGTGCCGGATCCGGTGGCCGTCGCTTACGCGTGGCAGAACAATCCCGAGCGAGCGAACGTCACGGGATCGACCGGTCTCCCGCTCGACCAGTACCGGGGTCGGTGCGACTGACACCATCGTAAGAGGGGGGCAAACGCCCCAATCGAGCTTTGATTGGCAGGTCTTTCCGTGTTCACTGTCGCAAAATGAATCGAGATCGCTACCTTCCAATGTTCACACCGGGGCACGGTTGGATTCCATCTGCATGAATGGATTCCGGCCGTCGACCTCGGCCGGGGAGGTCCCGGGAGTGAAGAGTAAGTACCGGTCGATTTCCCGTTCGGGGAGTGGGCGGACTTCGAATCCAGAAGCGGTGCGGTAGCACTGCAGACATCAAGAAGCCTCTCCATTCCGGGGGGGTGTATTCCGGAGGTCAACACGATGAAAGTGATGAACAGAGCCACATTCGTGGCCGGTGGTCTTCTTGCCGTTTTCGCGTCCTCGGTCGTGGCACAGGGTGACGTGGTCGTTGGTGATTCGGTCTCTCTTTCCTTCGAGGGAGTATCGCCGTCCCGGGCCGTTTCCTGGACCTTTGATGACGGATCCACGGTGAACACCGGCACGAACGCGGCGGGTGTGTTCAATTGGAGCGGAGGCGTGAAGTCGTTCTGCATCCAGTTGGAAGAGAACATCTCCAACGGCACGACGGTCGACTACGACGTCGTCGAGCTCGAGAATCTTCCCGATCAGCCTCCGATGCCCGGACCACTGGGTGACGCCCGGGCCGAGGTCATGCGCGATCTCTACGCTCGAAACTACGATTTCGTGATGTCGCAGACTGGAAGCGATGCTCGCGATTATGCGGCGGCATTCCAGGTCATGGTCTGGGAGATCTCCCATGAACTGAGTGCTGACACCACTGATGCCAGCTCGGTTCTCGCAGGCCTTTCGATCAACGCGGGGCAGGCATCCTTCAACGCCAGTTCGAACGTGATCGGTTTCGCCCAGATCATGCTTGACGGACTCGGCGACGGTGGATTTCTTGGCTTTTCCAAGGTGATCGGCCTCACGGATGAGAACCGTCAGGACCAGCTGACCGTAGTGCCTGGTGCCGGGGCCCTTGCGGGACTCGCAGGCGTGGCGGCCATCCGTCGTCGAAGACGTCGAGACTGATTTTCTGCTCGATCCGAATCTCACCCTTGTTGGGTGAGCGGCGGGGAACACGAGCTTGAAATCACGCCGGGCGGTGCCGAGCACCGCCCGGCGTTGTCATGTTCAGGGGGTATCACGCCAGGCGCCGAGCGCTCGTGACGGAAATTCGCCATCCGGAGTCCTCAGGACCAGGTGCCCATGCTGCACGTTGCGCCCACTGTGGGAGAACTCCACCACCAGTACCGGCGAGACGAGGCGCCACTGATGCGGTCCGTCTCGATCAGTGTCGCCGCACCAGGCGAATGTGATGTCGTGCGAGGGAGTGCGTCGCCAGGCATCTCGAAGTGGTTTGGCCACGGCTTCCGGGTGAAGTCGCAGGAGATCGTCGACGATGGCATTGGCGTGGTTCCGGGCTTCGGCGTCGGCCTTTGAAAGAGGCAGGCCGCCTTCGAGGTTCCATCGCCCGGGTGCCTTCATCGCGGTCCGCAGGTCGCCCGGAAGTCCGCGTGGATCCATCGCGGTCCTCCGTGAATCGCCGCGGAGTCCATCGAGAATCGCGGCGGCTCGTCGATCTTCGACGCCGAGGGGCTCGCCGTTCACGTCCTCGCGGACCACCGAACCGATGAAGAGTGGCGTGATGCAGACCACCTCTTCCCCGATGAATGTCTGGTGGATCGAAAGATGATGGCCTTCGATGCGCCAGGACCAGGCCGGCGGGTTCTCCACGGTTCCAAGTCCGAAGAAACGGATGCGAAACTCATCCGGGCCGGTGTGGACGCCGCCACCTCGATGCTCGATCGGCTCCGTGGCGCGGATCCGATCGATTCGGGCGACGCCATCACGGCCGAGGGCTGCCGTCATGAACAACGACCATGCCGATCGCTGGTCCAGGTCGAGGTCACCGAGCCGAAGGCCGGTTCGTGGTTCCGGAAGATAGGACCATTGGACTCGATCGGGGGCGGAGATCGGTGCCGATGCTTGCGCTCGCGACGTGTCATCAAGGGTCTGCAGGAAGGCTTGAGCCCGGGCCAGGGGATCGCCGGGATCCGCGAAACAAGGCTTCGACATCGTTGCCGCGAAAAGCAGGCAGGCGATGGCGGTGGCCGCACCGGTTCGATGGCGAATCAAGGCAGGGATGAGACTGTTCCAGGGGATCATTCGTGACATGAAGTCTGCACGATATCTCGGCCTTCCTTTGTTCGATTGGAAAATGGACGGCCGCTCGAT